>JAJRSQ010000141.1 GCA_024278725.1 Chloroflexota bacterium | reverse complement strand
GCGGGGTCGCTGTATATTTCAATTTCCGCCGGTTCGCCCAGGATGACCGCGCGGGTGAGATTCTTCGGCAGGACGACCAGCGCGGCATAGCTTTTTCCCGCTTCGATGGCGGCTCTGGCGGCAGCTTCATCCGTCACCTCCGAGACCGCCAGCAGGTCGCGCAAATCGCCGCCGGTGAGAATATTGATGATGTTCGCGCCCATATCCATCCCCTCAAGTTGGGCGATGGGGGTGTCTGTTTTCAACGTGGCGGCGGTGATGCCGGCATCGTAATTCACCACCGCAATGGGGATTTGAAAGTTGGCGCTGTCATTTGACGACCCGCCGAAAGCCGCACCGGCAATCAAGGTCAAGATTAATGGGGTGAGAATCAAAAACGCGAACCCCGATTTATCGTACAAATATATCAGAATATCTTTGCGGGCAATGAGCCATGCTTTTTTCATGATTGCACCTCAATCTCGCAAGGCTTTGCCGGTTAAATGCAGGAAGACCGCTTCCAGATTCGGTTCCTGAACCTCAATACTGGCGATGCGCGCGCCGGTGGCGGTCACGCTGATGATGATGTCGGGCAGTTGTTTGTTGGCGTCGTCCACCAGCAGGGTGATTTGCGCCTCTTGCCGCGCGGCTTGCCGCACGCCGGGCAGGGTCGCCAGCGTTTGGGCAATCCCTTCGATGCCTTCGTTGATTTCCAATATCACCGTATCCGCCTGCCCGACCATTTTTGTCAGTTCGTCCAGCGTGCCCAGCGCGATGAGCTTGCCGCCATCCATAATACCGATGCGCTGGCTCAATTCCTGCGCCTCTTCCATGTAATGGGTGGTGTACAGCACCGCCATCCCTTCGGCGTTGAGGGCTTTGGTCATATCCAGAATGGCGCGGCGCGATTGCGGGTCAATGCCCACCGTCGGCTCATCCATGAATAGGATGCGCGGTTTGTGCAGCAACCCCGCGCCGATGTTCACCCGCCGTTTCATGCCGCCGGAATAGGTTTGGATTTTATCGTCGGCGCGGTCGGTCAGCCCGATTTTTTCCAGCACATCATCCACGCGGTCGTTCAGTGGTTTACCGGAAAGCCCGTACATTTCCCCCCAGAAGCGCAGATTTTGGCGCGCGCTAAGGGTGGGGTAGAGGGCGATTTCCTGCGGGATGATGCCGATGGACTGTTTGGCGGCGAGCGGGTCGGTGGCGATGTTGTGCCCGCCGATGAGTGCCGTGCCGCCGGTCGGTTTGACCAACCCGGCGAGCATCGAGATGGTGGTGGTTTTACCCGCGCCGTTCGGTCCGAGCAGGCTGAAAATTTCGCCCGCCCGGATATGGAACGAAACACCGTTCACCGCCGGGGGATGGTCGGGGGTGTATTGTTTGCTGAGCTCGTTCACTTCAACGATTAATGACATTTTTTTCTCCTGTGGATGCTGTTTGAAAACGGGAAAATATGCACATTAATCTACGACTCCGGCGGCGTGAAAGTTGCACTTAAATGATGATGAATTCCCGGTTATTTTAACTGCGTTCGGTTGTAGCCCAAAATTCGGCGGGCAACAATGAGCGTGTTGATTTGTCCGGTTCCTTCGAAAATATCGTTGATTTTCGCGTCGCGCATCCATTTTTCCACCAGCCGTTCGCGGGAATACCCTAAAGTACCCAAAAGTTCAACTGCTTTCTGGGTGATGAAGGTGACCGCTTTCCCCGCTTTTGCTTTTGCCATGCTCGCTTCCAGCGTGTTGGGTAGCTTTTCATCCATCATCCACGCCGAGCGGAGGGTGAGCAGCCACGCCGCTTTATATTGCGCTTCCATCTCCATCACATCATTTTCGATGGCGGTGCGCCGGTGGCGTGGGGCTGTGTAGCGGATGTCGATGCCTTCTTTTTTCAGCGCGTCTTTGGTGAATTCAAGGGCGGCGCGGGCGATGCCCAGCGCGCTGGCGGCAACCAGCGGGCGGGACGCATCGAAGGTTTTCATCACCCCTTTGAAGCCCTTGGTTTTGTTGGTGGTTTTGACGGTGGGGTCGCCCAAAATATTGTCATAGGGGATGCGGCAATCTTCAAAAACAATTGCGGCGGTATCGCTGGCGCGAATGCCGAGTTTGTGTTCCACTTTGGTGACTTTCATGCCGGGCGTGTTGGCTTCCACCACAAAACTTTTGATGCCCCGCCGACCCGCGCCGGGGTCAATGGTTGCCCACACCACCAAAATACCATCCGACTTTTCCGCCGCCATCAGTCCGCTGGTGACGAAAATTTTCTCGCCGTTGAGCACCCACTCGTTGGTTTCGGGGTCAAGCCGGGCGGTGGTGCGGATGGCGGAGGTGTCCGAACCGGCGTGCGGCTCGGTGATTGCCATGCCGCCCCATTTCGGCTCGCCCTCGGCGAAGCGGGAGAGGAACCGTTTTTTCTGCTCCACTGTGCCCACCGCTTCAATGGCAGACCCCGCCAGCGCGGACATCGGCAGGCAGAGATAAATGCCCGCATCGCCCCATGAAAGCATTTCAATCATGTACATCAGCCCCATGTAATATTCAGCGGGCGCTTTGCCGTTCTTTTCCGCCGTTTCCCCGGCTTGCTGTTTGTCCAATTTACGGAGCATCCGCGCGGTTTGCATGCTGGTGAATTGCCACGTGGCGTTGATGAAATCCCACGGTTTTTCGTGTTCTTTTTCGTCCATCTCCCGCGAGACGGGGCGCATCAGCCCTTCGGCAATCATTTTAAGCTGCATGTTTTGCTGTTTGATTTTATCTGAAAGCGAAAAATCTATCATCGAAAGTCCTCCTATTGAATGCTGGTTATTGGTGATGGCTGTCAGCATTCAGCGGTCAGTGGTTTGATTTTTGCTGAAGGCTGAGTGCCGGTAACTGACCGCTTTTTACACCATTGCCATGCCGGTGAAGGTGGCAAAGCCGCGACCATTGCGGAACCACAATTCGACGGGATGTTCGCGGATATAGCCGTGTCCGCCCAACACCTGCACGCCGCCATCGGTGACGGTCATCACCATTTCATCGGTGAATTTTTTGACCAGCGCAGCTTCGGTGGTGGCGTCTTCGCCCCGGTCGAGCTTCCATGCGGCTTCCCAAACCATCAGACGGGCAGCATCAATGTCAATTGCCATATCTGCCAGCATAAAGGCGATGGCTTGACGGCTGGCAATTGGTTCGCCGAAGGCTTCCCGTTCTTTGGCGTATTCTTTGGCGTATTCGTAGCTGGCTTTGGCTATGCCGACCGCCATCGCGCCCAGCGCCACGTGGCTGAAGTTCAGCAGGCGGGTGAAATCGATGCCCGCATCGCCGCCCAGTTTGTTTTCGGCGGGGATGGTGCAATCTTCCAGCGTGATGCTGTAGGTGGGCAACGCTTTGATGCCCATATTTTTCTCCCGTTCGCCAATGGTTAAGCCGGGGGTGTCTTTGGGGATGATGAAGGCTTGGGTGTTGCCGCCGTCATCGGCATAAACCAGAATATGGGTGGCGTCCGCGGCGAGGGGGACGTACACTTTTTTGCCGTTGAGCCGGTAGCTGTCGCCCTGTTTTTCGGCGGTGGTGCGGAGATTGTGGGGGTCAAAAGTGATGTGCGGCTCCAGCAGGGCGGCGGTGGCAGGGACGAATTCCATATCGCAGAATTGGGGGAGCAGCGTTTCTTTTTGCGTGTCGGTGCCGTATTCCAGCAAGGGGATGACCAGCAGGTTGGGGGCGAGCAGGTTCAGCGCCGCGCTCAAATCTCCCCACGCCAGTTCTTCGGCGTACAGCGCGCCGGTGAGCGCGGAGTGTTCGCCAAAGCCGCCGTATGCTTCGGGGATGCTGCTGGGGGTGAGTCCCAATTCCCAGCCGGCGCTCATCAGATTGTCGGGCAGTTGTCCCGATTCATCTGCGTCTCGCATTGCCTTTCGCAGTTCGCGCTCGGCGTAGCGGCGAACTGCCGTCACCAGCATTTTTTGTTCTTCCGTTAAACTGAAAGAAATCATAAATACCTCCATTGGTATAGATTCCATCTGTGACACATTGCGTTATGGGATAGTGTATCATGCCTGTGTTCTGTAATTGTTCCGAGGGTGTTTTTCACATAGAGATGAATTGTTTTGGTTCAATCGACATTCGGGGGAATTTATAAAATGTCATTGGAGTGGCGTTTTTTGCGCCGACCTGTGCCTCAACGGGGTAAGCAATCTCTGTGAACATTAGCGGAGATTGCACCCTTCGGGCATTTTCAACTTCGCTACGCTCGCAATGACAGACCCCCTGAATTCCCAAAGAATCAGAAAAAGGACAGCCAATCATCTGTTGGCTGTCCTTTTTTAATGGTGATTAATGTCGTTGATTATTTGAGAATCAGCGATGATTGCGGTGAATTTTTCGGCGGTTCAAAATCCGCGCCGACAATGATGCGGATGTCCACATCACTTTGGGGGTTGGCGCTGCGCCGGATGTT
>JAJRSQ010000140.1 GCA_024278725.1 Chloroflexota bacterium | reverse complement strand
GCCATCACCAGCACCTCATCGAAAAAGGTGTTGATGGGCGCGACCAGCTCGCGGCGAATGGTTTCAATCACCGCGGAAAGCCGCGAAGCGGGGGTGAGCGCGGCGTGCGCTTTTTGCAGGGCGGCATACAGCGTTTGCTCCGCCGGTTCTTTCAGCGCGGCGGGTTGAAGGGAATATTGCACATCCAATTTTCGCACCAGCCGCACACAGCGAGCATACGCATCCAGCACCGATTCCCAATCTTCGGCGGCGACGGCAACCGTCAAATCTTCTGCCGCCGCGAATGCGCCCGCCGGATTGTCGCCCCGTTCCGCCAGCACCGCCGACACCACATCCGCCGCGAAACCGCGCTCGCGCAACAGCCCTTCCAGCCGCCGGGTGATGAACGCCGCCGTTTCATCCACCATTTCAGGGGACACCGCCACCGGCTGAGTTTTCGCCGCCAGCGCCAGCCCCTTCCGCACCGAAAAGTCAATCCCTTTTTCCAGCAAAATGGTCACCAGCCCCAACGCATCCCGCCGCAACGCGAAGGGGTCTTTGTTGCCGCTGGGCAGCAATCCCACTGCCGCCAGCCCCATCAAACTGTCCAGCCGATTCGCCAGCCCCAACGCCACGCCGGGCATCGTTTGCGGCAACGCATCCCCTGCCCCGGCGGGCAGATAATGCTCGCGGATGGCAACCGCCACCGCTTCCGGTTCGCCGGACAATCGTGCATATTCATAGCCCATTTGCCCCTGCAAACTGGTCAACTCCACCACCATCTGCGTGGCGAGGTCGGCTTTGCAGAGATGCGCGGCGCGCGCCACGGTTTTGATGTCCCCCGCCGGGAGGGTGAGCATCTCGGCAATTTGCGGCGCCAGCGATTCGAGCCGGTGCGTTTTGTCCAGCATCGAACCGAGTTTTTCTTGAAAGGTGAGGGTATCCAAACGGGGCAAAAATTCTTCCAGCGCCTTTTCGGTATCGGCTTTGAAAAAGAATGCCGCATCGGCGAAACGGGCAATCAGCACGCCCTCATTCCCCGCGCGAACTTTGTCCAGATGGTCGCTGCCGCCGTTCCGCACCCCGATGAAGTAGGGCATCAGTTTGCCGTCCGCGTCCAGCACGGGGAAATAACGCTGATGTTTTTTCATCACGGTGATTAGTACCGGGGCGGGAATTTCCAAATGCGCGGGGTCGAATTGCCCCAAAAACGCCGTCGGTCGTTCCACCAAATGCGTCACTTCTGCCAGCAATGCGGCATCGTCCAAAGGCTGACCGTCCACCTGCGCGGCGGCGGCTTTCAGTTGGCGGGCAATTTCTTCCCGCCGCGCGTCCACGTCCAGAATGATGCGGTGGTCTGCCAGCGTTTGGCGGTACGTTTCCGCATCGGCGATGGACAACGCCGGCGAGCCTTCGGGGCGCAATCCACGGCTGACGCGCCCACTGTTCACCCCGGCGAAGCTGAACGGCACCACATCCGCGCCGAGCAGCGCCACAATCCAGCGGATGGGTCGGCTGTACGCGGTGGACGCCACATCTTTGCCGAATTGCGCGCCGGAGAGCCAGCGCATGCTGCGCGGAAAAGTGATTTTTTTCAGCAATGCGGGTAATTTTTCCGCCAGCACTTCGGCGGCGGGGCGTCCGGCAACATGTTTCACGGCAAAAACGTATTCCGTCCCCTTCACTTCCTTCCGAATCAAATCGGCAGGGTCAACCCTTTTGCCGCGCGCGAAACCCTGCGCCGCTTTGGTGGGATTGCCATCGGCATCAAACGCGATTTTGGCGGCGGGACCGCGAAATTCCCGCGTTTGGTCGGGTTGACGGGGGGCAAGATTTTTGATGATGACCGTTTGCCGGCGCGGCGTGCCGCTGACATAAATTTCATCGAACGACAGCCGTAAATCGTTGAGCAGGGCGGGAAATGCCGTTTCCAACTGCGAAAGCGCGGCATCCAGATGGTGCGGCGGCAATTCCTCCGAGCCGATTTCCAGCAAGAAATCCTGCGGGCGGTCGGTGGCGGCGGGCATCGGTGCAGGGGCGGGCTGCGCGGGTGGGTCGGGCATGTATTTCAGCAACGGATGCCCCAACGCCTCGCGCTGGGCGACGAATGCCTGCGCCACTTCGTGCGAAAGGCGGCGCATCCGCCCGAAATAGTGGGCGCGTTCCGTCACCCCGATGGCGCCGCGCGTGTCCAGAATATTGAAAGTGTGCGAGCATTTCAGCACGTAATCATGCGCGGGCACAACCAAGCCCTTTGCCAAACAATGTTTGGCTTCTTTTTCGTAAAAATTGTACGCTTCGGTCAGCCCTTCGATGCTGGCTTCCTCAAATTCGTACACGCAAAATTCCACTTCCTGCCGCAACAGAATATCGCCGTAAGTCTGTTTGCCATCCCAATCCAATTTCCATACCGAATCAACACCCTGCAAATACATGGCGATGCGTTCCAGCCCGTAGGTCAATTCCACCGCGGGGGGGTCGAGTTGAAAGCCGCCCGCCTGCTGGAAATAGGTGTACTGGCTGATTTCCATCCCGTCGAGCCAGACCTCCCAGCCCAGCCCCCACGCACCGAGCGCGGGGCTTTCCCAATTGTCTTCCACAAAACGGATGTCGTGTTCGTCGCGGTTGAGACCGAGCGCCGCCAGCGAACCGAGGTAGAGTTCCTGCGGATTGCCGGGGTCGGGTTGGATGATGACCTGAAATTGGGTGTGCATCTGCATGCGGTTGGGGTTGTCGCCGTAACGCCCGTCATCGGGACGGAAGGAAGGCTCCGGGTATGCCACGTGCCACGGTTCGGGACCGAGTACGCGCAGAATCGTCGCGGGGTTCGCCGTGCCCGCGCCCACCGCTTCGTGATACGGCTGCCACAGGGTGAATCCCTTGTCCGCCCAGTATTGTTGCAGGGTTAAAATTATCTGTTGGAAGTTGAGTGGTTGGGTCATGTGTACCTCAAAGGTTTTCGGTTTACGGTTTTCAGCGGTTAGCTTTCAGCGGTCGGTTTTCAGTTTTCAGTTTTCAGCTCTGACTGCTGACTGCTGACTGCTGACTGCTGACTGCTGACTGCTGACTGCTGACAACCATTTTAACGCAACAGGGAAGTTTGCAAAAATCACGCCTCACCCCTTCCGCAGCTTCCGCAGAAAATCCACGCTTTTGAGCTTCTTCTCCAGCGTGAAGGTGATGTATTGCAGCAGTAGATTTTCCACCGCGCGGCGGGTGTCCGCTTTGAGCTGTACCCCGGCAACCTGCTCCCACGGACGGGTCTGCAAAAAACGGAGCACTTTCAGCACCCCCAGCGGAATGGGGTCGGCGTGGGGATGCGACGCGCCGCAATCGGGACACATCACCCCACCCCCGGCAATGTGAAAGAAATTTTCGCCCGGTTCAATTTTCGTGCCGCAAGAGACACACAAAAACAATTGCGGCTGAAAACCGGACAGCCCCAACATGTGGATTTCCAGATACCGCAACGCCAAAAACTGCTCATTCGGCGAACCGTCCGCCAGCCGAGCCAACGTCAGCGCCAGCAATTCAAAGATGGGATAACTGGGGTCATGCTCCTCGGTGAATTTGTCCACCAGTTCCGCCAAATAGTAGGCGTGACTGATTTTGTCAAGGTCTTCCCGAATGGCGCGATACGCCTGCACCGTATCCGCCTGCGACACAATATCGAGATTCCGCCCGGCGGCAATCTGCATGGTGGCGTGAGTGAACAACTCCACATGTCCGGCTTTTTTGCTTTTGGTTTTGCGCACCCCTTTTGCCACCAGCCGCAACTTGCCGCGATGCGGCGTGTACACCGTCAGCAGACGGTCGGCTTCGCCAAAATCACGGCGACGCAGGATGATGGCATCGGTATTGTAGAGGCGTTCAGTGGTCATTAGTCATTATTCACTATCCGGCAGGTGTTCCGGTCCGAAGCTGTCCGGCAGCAGTGCCGCCAGCGTCGTCACCCGATGCTCGCCCGCCGCATCGGTGATGATGACGGTCAGGTCGGGCGCGAATTCGCGCAACACCTGACGGCAACTGCCACACGGCGAACCGCCGTTTTCGGTGGCGACGGCAATCGCAGTGAAATCGCGCTCGCCTGCGCTGACCGCTTTGAAGACGGCGGTGCGCTCGGCGCACATGCACAGCCCGTAGGCGGCATTTTCCACGTTGCAGCCCTCGTAAATTTTCCCGTCGGCGGTCAACAGTGCCGCCCCCACTTTATAACCCGAATAGGGCGCGTATGCTTTTTCCCGCGCGGAAAGCGCATGGTCAATCAGAGTTTTAGTAGTGTTCATTATTTCGAGTTTCCTGTTTCAGGTTTTTGGTTGGTTATTGGTGTTGTTCGTGATTTTATTGTTTAGCGAATCAATACGCCCGCCGGATGTACCCCGCTGATGAGTGAAACACCCACCGACCCCGCACCTTTCCCCAGCAGGGCGCCGGGATTGCACACGGTGTTGCACCCCAGCGATACATCATCGCCCAGAATGGCGCCGAATTTCCGCAACCCGGTGGGGATGACGGTATCGCCGTGCCGCACGCGGATTTCCGTGCCGCGCAGTTTGAAATTCGCCAGCTTCGTCCCCGCCCCCAAATTGACTCGATTGCCCAGCACGCTATCCCCCACATAGGCGAAATGTCCCGCCTTGGCGTCATCCAAAAAGATGGCGTTTTTCACCTCGGTGCTGTGTCCGATGACGCAATTTCGCCCGGCGATGACCTTGCCGCGAATGTACGCGCCATGCCGCACCACCGTCCCCGCGCCGATGATGGCGGGTCCGGCGATGTACGCGCCCGGCTCCACCACCGCCCCTTCGGCAATGAAAATTTGGTCGCCGATGAGATACGCGCCGGAATGCACCGTGCCCAAAATGGCGGGGCGCAAATTCGCCGCCAGATAATCGGCGATGCGGGGCAACACGTCCCAAACGTTTTCCACGCCGTCAAAAACGGCTCGATGTTCAAAATTTGTCAGGTCAAAATAGATTTCGGGAGAAAATTCATTTTTCATTTTTCATTCTTCATTTTTAATTGTTGTTCCGCTTCCGCCAGATGTTGCGGCGTATTAATACCCATTGTTTCCGATAAATTATCGGTGGTGAGCGCGCGCACCGTGTGCCCGTCCGCCACGGCAAGCGCCACCAAATCGGTGAGGTAATAT
>JAJRSQ010000139.1 GCA_024278725.1 Chloroflexota bacterium | reverse complement strand
GGGCGATTTGCGAGCCGCTCTTACGCATTTTCTTCCGGTTTTAACGAAAATCGGTGGCGTTGTAGGGGCACGCTGCAGCGTGCCCCTACATTTCCTGCGCAAAGTATTGTTTGTCAAGCGACTTTGCAACAGCCCTGGATTTTCAGGGCGAATGGGCGCGAAATGCGTTTCACCAAATGAAAAAAGGCTCTTTGGGAATTCAAGGGGGCAGTCATTGCGAGCGAAGCGAAGTTGAAAATACCCGAAGGGTGCAATCTCCGTGAATGTCAGTGGAGATTGCTTACCCCGTTGGGGCACAGGTCGGCGCAAAAAACGCGCCTCGCAATGACATTTTACAAATCCCCCCTGGATTCCAATTGAGCCTGAAAAAATACGCAAGATGTCTTGTCGTGTTTTAAAAAAAATACCTTTGTGATATGATATACTCACGGCAAAACACATTGTGGCGCATAAATTTTTTGACAACGACAAAGGGAAGCACATATGAAGGCAGTGGTTATGGCTGGTGGCTCAGGGTCTCGGCTGCGCCCCATCACAATTGAACGCCCCAAACCGATGATTACGGTGGTGAACAAACCCACGCTGGCACATATTTTATCGTTGTTGAAAAATAACGGCATCACGGATGTGGTCATCACGGTGCAATATCTCGCCAGTGTCATCCAAGATTATTTCGGCGATGGCAGTAATTTGGGAATGAACATCCATTATTACGTGGAAGAAGACCCGCTCGGCACGGCGGGCGGGGTGAAAAACGTTCAGGATGTGCTTGATGATACATTTCTGGTCATTAGTGGCGATGCCATCACCGATTTTGACCTCAGGGAAATTATTGCCTATCACCGGGAAAAGCAGGCGAAAGCCACCATCACCCTTTACCGCGTGCCGAATCCGCTGGAATATGGCGTCATCATCACCGATGCGGACGGCTATGTGACCCAATTTCTGGAAAAACCGTCGTGGGGGGAAGTGATTTCCGACACGGTGAATACCGGCGTTTATGTGCTCGAACCGGATGTGCTGGCGATGATTCCGGACAATACCCCGTATGATTTTTCCAAACAACTGTTTCCCATCATGCTGAAAAAGAATATGCCCATTGCGGGATTCGTCGCCGAGGGCTATTGGTGCGACATCGGCAATATTTCCACGTTGCGGCAGGCGTGCAATGATGTGCTGGAAGGAAAAGTGCGCGGCATTAACCTGGGCACACACATCGGCGGCAATATTTGGACGGGGGGCGAAGTGGAAATTTCACCTTCCGCCACGTTGTTGGGTCCCATTTTTCTGGGGAATTCGGTGAAAATTCAAGATGATGCGGTGATTCGCGGTCCCACCATCATCCGTGATTATTCCATTGTGGGGGAGCGGGCGGAAATTGACCGCTCGATTGTGTGGCGTAATTGTTACATCGGCAAGGGGGTGGAACTGCGCGGCGCGATGGTGTTGCGCCATTGCAGCCTCAAGGCGAAGGCGGTGGTGTATGAAGGCGCGGTGATTGGCGACGGCTCCATTGTGGGGGAAGGCGCGGTCATCCATCCGAATGTGAAAATCTGGTCGGGCAAAGAGATTGAACCGGGCGCGACCATCAAAAATAGCGTCATTTGGGGGTCGCAGGGGAGGCGGGAACTCTTCGGGCGGTATGGGGTGACGGGGATGACCAATGTCGATTTCACCCCCGAATTCAGCGCGCGATTGGGCGCGGCATTCGGTGCAACCCTGCCGAAAGGCTCGCTGGTGACTTTCAACCGAGACCCGCACCGCTCGCCCCGGATGCTCAAGCGGGCGGCAATTGCCGGGCTGCCCTCGGCGGGGGTGGAGGTGGCGGATTTGGGCGTGCAGCCCATTCCCGTGGCGCGCTATTTCACCCGGGTCAGCGATGCCGTGGCGGGGATGCACGTGCGGCTTTCCCCCTTCGACCAGATGGTGGTCAATATGCGCTTTTTCGACGCCAACGGGCTGAATATTGACAAAGATTTGGAACGGCACATTGAGCGGGTTTTCTTCCGCGAAGATTTCCGGCGGGTGTACATGGATGAAATCGGCACCATCAATTATGCGTCGCGGGTGGTGGAAACATATCTGGACGGTTTTATGGCGCAGATTGATGTGGATACCATTAAACAAGCGAAGTTCAATTTGGTGGTTGATTATGCCAGCGCGCCCACGGCGAACATTCTGCCATCAATTTTGAATCAGTTGAAATGTAATGTGGTGGCACTGAACGCCAATATTGATGAAACGAAAATGTCGGTGCCGTTCGACGTATTTCAGGATGCTCTGCGCCGTTTGCGGGTGATTTCACTGTCGCTGGGCGCGGATTTGGCGGTGCGGCTCGATGTGGGTGCGGAAAGCATCTCGGTGGTGGATAATCGGGGGCGCACGTTGAGCGGGATTGACATCGCCGCGGCGATGACGGAACTGGCGCTCACGGCGCATCCGGGCGGGCGCGTGGTGGTGCCGGTGGATATGCCCGGCATCTTCGAGCGGATTGCCCGCCGGCACAACGGGTCGGTGCTGCGCACGAAACTTGACCCTCATGCGCTGATGAATGCCGCGCTGAACAATGATGTGGTGATGGGAACCGACGGCAAGGGGAGTTTCATCTTCCCTGCGTTTCAGCCCTGTGTGGACGGGATGATGACCACCGCCAAATTACTGGAATTTCTGGCGACACAATCCAGAAAATTGTCGGACGTGGTGGACGCGCTGCCGGCGTATCATTCGGCGCAGGCGAAGGTGTATTGCATGTGGGAAACGAAGGGCACGGTGATGCGCCAGCTCAATCAGCGGTACGGCAATGCGCTGGCAAATGCGGTGGAAGGGTTGAAGATTGAATTGAATGAGCATGATTGGGTGCTGATAATGCCCAGCCAAGACCAACCGCACATCGAAGTGGTGGCAGAGGCGGAGAGCCAGCAGCAGGCATACCAGATTATCGACGAATACACCCGGCTGATACGCTCGCTTCAGCCGCGCAATATGTGATTCACAGGCAATAAAAAAGCGCGCCGCAATCGCAGCGCGCTTTTTTTGTTTGAAAGAAGGTGTTACTTGATTTCGACTTCGGCGCCTTCGGCTTCCAATTTGGCTTTGGCTTCTTCGGCTTCTTCTTTGGAAACGCCTTCCAAAATGGCGGACGGTGCATCGTCCACAACGGCTTTGGCTTCTTTGAGACCCAGGTCGCTGCGCAGGCTGCGGACAGCTTTGATGACCTGAATTTTTTTCGCGCCGGCTGCTTTCAGCACAACGTCGAATTCGGTTTGTTCTTCGGCGGGTGCAGCGGCACCACCGGCGCCGGGCATTGCCATCACGGCGGCGGGTGCGGCGGCGCTCACGCCCCATTTTTCTTCCAACATTTTGGTCAATTCAGCGGCTTCCAGCAGGGTAAGTTCGCTTAATTGTTCAACAATTTTTTCCAAGTCTGCCATTTTTTGATTCTCCTTCAGAAATCGTAATACGCAATTAAAAGATTGTGTTTGTTAATTCAAGATAAAACTTATGCTGCGGCGGCTTCGCCTTCACCGGAATCGGCGTAGGCATGCACCACATTAACCACCTGACGGACACCGCTGGCAACCACGCCCGCAATTTGCGTCGCCGGCGCAGAGATGAGCCCGATGAGTTGCGAGCGGAGGACGTCCAGCGACGGCAATTCTGCCAGGTCTTTCACGGCGGCTTCGCTCAACACGGTTTCGCCCAGCAAACCACCTTTGATTTCCAGCACTTTGGTGTCTTTCGCAAATTCCACCAGCACTTTCGCCACGGGTGGGGGGTCGCCATGCACAAAACTCACGCCAACGGGACCCTCGAACAAATCTTCAATGCCGCTGAGTCCGACATCAGCCAGCGCTTTTTTCGCCAGTGTGTTTTTCACAATTGCGAATGAGCTATCGGCTTCCCGCAGTTTTTTGCGCAGGTCGTTCACCTGGTTCACACTCAAACCCTGATAGCGAGTTAAAAATAACGCGCTGGAGTTTTGCAATTCATCTGCATATTGTGCCAGCAGTTCTTCTTTTCGTTGTCTGGTTATTGCCAATCTAGTTCACCACCTTTCTTTCAAATTTACAAAAAACGTCTTTGCCGTGAGGGGCAAAGACGTAGTGTCACTCCGAGAGTTTTCTGTGCCGGTGGCACAGCGCGTAAGGTCAACTTATGGAGGTTTACTACCCTTTACCTCGGCAGGCAAGATTAAGCGCAATTGCGCACCTACTGTCTTCGGTTGGGGGATATATGTTACTGCAATTTCAGTAGTGAAGCTTGCGTCGGGTCAACTTTGATGCCAGGACCCATTGTAGCCGCTAACGTCACCGAGCGCAAATACTGCCCTTTGGCGGCGGCGGGACGGGCGCTCATCACCGCTTCCATCAGTGCGGTGAAGTTTTCTTGCAGCGCTTCGACTTCAAATTCCACTTTTCCGATAGAGACGTGGACATTCGCGGTTCGGTCAAGCCGAAATTCAACCCGACCGCCTTTCAGTTCGCGCACCACACGTCCCAGGTCTTCCGGTTGAACGACGGTTCCGGCTTTGGGGCTGGGCATCAGCCCGCGCGGACCGAGCAACCGCCCCAGACGACCAACTTTGCTCATAGTTTGAGGGGTGGCAACGGCGACATCGAAATCAAACCAGCCGCCTTGAATTTTTTCAACCAAATCATCCAGCCCGACAAAGTCCGCTCCGGCTTCTTCGGCAAATTTTTGCCCTTCACCGGCGGCGATGACCAGCACGCGAACATTTTTCCCGGTTCCGCGGGGGAGTGAGACCGTGCCGCGCACTTGCTGGTCGGCTTTGCGGGGGTCAACCCCCAGCCGCAAGTGAGCTTCCACCGTGGCGTTGAAATTGGTGTAGGATGTTTCTTTCACCAATGCCACCGCTTCGTCCGGGCTGTAGAGTTTGGTTCTATCGAATTTTTTTGCTGCTTCCAGATATTTCTTTCCGTGTTTTGCCATAATTTTCTCCTGTGGTCAGCGGGATAAATCCCTCCCACATATGAAGTTAATCTGTTACCACGATTCCCATACTGCGGGCGCTGCCTTCGATGATTTTCATCGCGCCTTCGATGTCCGCAGCATTCAGGTCGGGCATTTTAATTTCCGCAATCTCTTTAATTTGAGCTTTGGTTACCGTACCGCCATCCCGTTTCTGGGGAGTCCCCGATCCTTTGTCCACGCCTGCGGCTTTTTTCAACAAATCACCGGCGGGCGGAGTTTTCAGAATAAACGAGAAGGTCTGGTCGGTATAAACGGTGATTTCAACAGGGATGATTGACCCCAGTTGATTTTGGGTGCGTGCGTTGTATTCCTTGCAGAAAGCCATGATGTTGATTTGATGCGGACCCAACGCACTCCCAACGGGGGGTGCGGGGTTGGCTTTGCCCGCAGGAATTTGCAGTTTGACCAGTGCCTTTACTTTTTTTGCCATAATCCTTTTCCTACCGTAAGCGGTTCTATTTTACAAAGTCCCGTTCAACCGAAGTTGGTTTGATAAGTTGACCAGAACTCTTACGCGCAATTTAAATTCGTTCTACCTGCAAAAAGTCTAATTCAACCGGCGTTTCCCGACCGAAGAAGTTGACCAATACCCGAACCCGGGCGCGGTCGAGGTCAATATCATCCACTTCACCGGAGAAGTCTTCAAACGGACCTTCCACAATGCGGACTTTCTGACCGACTTTGAAATTGACTTTGATTTTTGGCGCTTCGGCTTCCATGCGTTTGATGATTTTGTTGGCTTCATCGTCACGCAGGGGGATGGGCTTGTTGCCGGAGCCCACGAAGCCGGTCACACCGGGGGTGTTGCGCACCACGTACCATGAATCTTCATCCAGCGACATTTCAACCAAAATATACCCGGGGAAGATGCGGCGCTCGGTGGTGCGGCGCACGCCGTCTTTCAGTTCCACTTCTTCTTCCGTGGGGACAACAACGTTGAAAATCTTATTCTGCATCTGCATTGATTCAATGCGGTGCATCAGGTTCTTTTCAACCTTTTTTTCGTACCCGGCATAGCTGTGGATGACGTACCACTTGGTGTCTTCCGGCTTTTCAACAACCTCTTCTTCAGCCTGTGCTGCTTCGGCTTCCGCGTCTGATTCTATTGGGGCAGCGTTGTCGTTCGACAGGACATCTTTTTTTTCGTTACCCATTCAATCTCTTCTCGCTTCTAAATCTGACAGTGTCTTTTAAATTTCTCGGTTGTTCACGGTGAATGCTAATCCCAACAAAATGACGGTAACGACGCCCACAACCATCCACGTGACGCTGTCGCTCACAATTCCGGTGATGACGCCTTCAAAGACGAGGTCAACAAGGAATAAAAACAGCGCCATAACAATGGTACCAACGGTCACGGCGATGGTCAACGCTCGCGATTCTTCGCGGGTGGGCCAGGTTACCTTTTTAATTTCCGTGCGAACAGCGTAATATTGTTCAACCAATACGTTGGATTTCTTCTTTTCTGCGGTGGCAACTGAAGTTGCCCGTTTCGATTTTGCCATACCTTACTCCTCCGGCGGGATTTCTGTCCCTTTGATAGTCATCGAAAAGAGGGCAAGCAACAAATTTGGTTACTTTGCCCCCTTTTTTGTCATGAAATCCGTGCCAGATTGAATTGTAATTGCTCAATCAGAGGCTTACTCAATAATTTTGGTGATGACACCGGCGCCGACGGTGCGTCCGCCTTCGCGGATGGCGAATTTACCGCCCACTTCCATGGCGACGGGGACAATCAGTTCCACGTTCAGGGTGATGTTGTCGCCGGGCATGACCATTTC
>JAJRSQ010000138.1 GCA_024278725.1 Chloroflexota bacterium | reverse complement strand
GGTGAAGAGGGCATCCCACAACACTGCGCCGTGCGGAATTAATCCGCTGTTGGTGCTGCTGATGGGGAGCGAGCCGCGCGGCTGGATGGGTCGCCCCGGGCTGGCTTGAATTTCATCATCCAGCGTGTAATAGATGCTGTTGCCACTTTGCTTCACGGTGGGGGTCAGGGTGATGGTCGCGCTGATGAAGGTCGTCGCACCGCCGGCGGTGGGGCGCGGCACGGTCTGCATCCCGCTGAATTTGCCGCTGATGGCTCTGTTGCGGATGGCGGTGGGTGTCGGCACATCAACCTTCAGCATGGGCAGCCCGTACAGCGTCGCTTCCAGCAAGATTTTTTCATGATAGACTGAAATGCCGCCACTCGGCGCGGAACCCATATAGTATTTTTTCGCCAACTGCAACGCCTTTCCGGCGGGCATATTGTGCCGTGCGCCGAGGAATCGCGCGTACAGATGCATCAGCCATTCGGTATATTCCGGCGAATCATCCACACCGTAGCCGTAGCCGGTATTCCCCACCATCAAACTGCTTTTCTGCGCCAACGCCTGCGGGAAATCGGGATTGATGGGCCACAAGTTCCCCTGTAAATCGGTATAAATTGGATTGACGTTTTTATCCGGCATGTTCAAACCGGCATGGCAACCCATCGAGAAAATCAAACTGTCTTTGATGGTGGTGCTGTCGGTGATGTAGAAGCTGTAGAACAGGTCGAAGGCGTCGTAGCCCACGCTCGGCGCGGCTGGGAGTGCGCGCCACGCCTCGAAGTGGGCGTTCAGCGAAACGATGTCCCGTCCGGGGGGGTAGCTCGTCCACGCATTGCGCAAATCGGTGATGACCCAAGTTTCATTGATGAGCGTCGTTTGGGTGGAAACGCCCCAAGAAGACACGGTGTCGGAGATGAGCCGCCCGCTATCGGTGAGGAAATCATACGCGGTGATGAGCACATCATCCACCGGAATGGTGTCGCTGACGAGATAACTGCTCACCATATTGGTGATGTCGGCGGGTGTTTCCACCAACCGCCCCACCGACAGGGTGGGAACCCACAAACTTCGCCCGCGCGCCAGATAGCCGCGTCCGGTAACGCCGTAAAAATTATCGGTGAGCAGGAAACTCTGATACATTGCCGCCCAGATAGCCCCGCCATTGAGTTGCGATTGCGCGGTAAAGTCACTTTCATTGGCGATGGTCGTCGCATCGGGGGTGCGGTAGAAGGGGATAATCTCATCCGAGCCGACCAGCACCACATACGTCCCGTTGAAATTCTGCATCCACGCCCCTTTGATGGCATCTCCCACCGCGTTGACCGCCGGAATATCGCAGTAGGCGACATCCCACGCGCTGTATGCCTGCGCCACTGCGGCATCATACTCCACCGACACCAGCGTCCCCCTCACGGAAACATCATCCGCCAGCGTTTTGAGCGTGTTGCTCAAGCTATTCGCCGCCGTGATGCCGTAGGTTTGCGCCATCCGGGTGTAATTCCACAAGATGAGGGTATCGCTACCGCCATTTGCACCGGTATAGGGCGCGGGCGGCGACACAGTCGCGGGGAAGTCGGGCGTCCACTGGCAGATTGTCTGCGGTTTGAGCGTACTCTGCATGGTGAGTGTGTACGGCTTGTAATGGGGTTTGGCACTTTCACCCCGCGCCACAATCAGGTAATAATCGCCGGGGAAATATGCCGTGGTTTTTATCACTTCCGGCAGGGTGATGGGGTTGGTGGAAATCGCGCCCAAGTTCCCGATGGCGCCCAAATTCCCGATGGCACCCAAGTTCCCGATGGCGCCCAGATTGCCGATGGCGCCCAAATTCCCGATGGCGCCCAGATTGCCAATTGCACCCAAATTCCCGATGGCGCCCAGATTGCCCGTCGCATCCACGTCAAGCCCGTCGGTAAATTCCCCCAACACATCACTTTCAGCATACGGCGTCGGCTGAAGTGGCGCCAAAAGGAACAGGTCGTAATCGTCCGGCAAGTCCGGCGTCCCTTCCAGCGTCACGGTGATGTCCGATGTGCCGGTGATGTTGAAAGTGTACCAATCCACATCCGTGATGGTGCTGATGAACGACATATACGGCGTATCGGGAACGATGGCGTAGGCGTCCGTATAAACGTTGTTCGGTTCAAACGTGTCCCCTGCCACAGAGACCACAAAAATATCGGAGGCAGAATAGCCCGCGGCATTCGTCGCCGTTACGCGCACCAGCTTCGTGCCGGGGGTTTTCCAATTGAAGGTCGCCGTATCGGATGTGCTGTTGCCGGAATGCGTTTGCGCGGGGCGTCCGGTTGCTTCCCAAACAAAGGTGACGGGAAATGCCGTCACTTCCGGCACGACTATTGCATAAAATGCGGCATCCGTTCCGACCAGCGTCGTTGTGGGTCCGGTGATGGTCACGCTGATGGGCATCGTTCCGGAGAAGACCGTATATTCATCCGCCCCCAAATCGGGTGCGATGCCATACGGGCGGATTTCATTATCAATATCAAAAGTAACGGGTGTGGAAATCCCTTTGTCCAGCGCGGCGGATGCCCCCGTCAAATGGTAGCCGTCCCCGCCGAACTGCGGATCGCCGGTGAATTGATTGGTGACCGTGACCGCGCCGATACCGGCGACGTTGGTCGTGTTACTGAACCACAGCACGCCATTTATAGCGGCTTGCCCGGGGAAGGATGTCCCGGCAGCGCTATCTGCCAGCACCCCCGTCCCATGCCCCGACACAATGACATTGTAAAAATTCGCCGTGGTATAATCGTCCAAAAAAACGCCGCTGCCGTCACCGCCGGTATTGCCGTCTATGGTGGTGTGATAGATATCGGCGGTGGTATTGAGCAGATGCAATGCCGAACCGGACGCATTGGTACCACTAATATTGTTCGTCAACAGCACATCATTCGCCATGAAGATATTGGCGTCCTGAGCATGCATCCCCGCCCCGAAGGAAGCGGCTTGGTTTGAACCAAACAGGTTGCTCAACAAATCGACACTGCCGGTATAAACCGCGATGCCGCCACCGAAACCGGCTTGATTGCCAAAAATATATGATTGTGAAATGGTTGTGGTTGGAGAGACGCGCAAGGCATTGGAAATATAGATGCCGCCGCCGCTACCCGTGTAGGCGGTATTGCTCACCAATCCCATCCATTGGATGATACCGGGGCTGTTAAACAGCGCGATGCCGCCGCCGTTGCCATCGGCGCTATTTTGTCCGGCAACACCGCCATATATGTTCACAGAACCACCATTGATGTACATGCCGCCGCCATCCATGGTGGCAGTGTTTTCAAACATACGAAGTTCATTCAACACCGCCTGCGAGTTTTCCAGATAGACGCCCCCGCCATAATCGGAAACATTGCTGTACACATCCGTATTGCTGATGACGGCAGACGTGCCTGAAACGTGAATGCCGCCGCCAAGCGGAGCAGCACCATGAAGAACATTTATGCTTTCAATTCTCGGCGCGATTGCCGTTGTGCCGGAGATGGATATGCCGCGTCCGGTATACTGGGCATCGATCATCGTGTAATTGAGGGTGGGGTCATACGCCGTCCAATTTGCCGGGTAGGGATAACCACCCTGCAAAACCAAGTCTTTATCAATGTATGCCGCCACAAACTCGCCATTGTAGTTTTTTGTGCCGCGACAAAAGCCCGCTACTTTGACGGTATCCCCCGCGACGCCGGCATCAATCGCCGCTTCCAAGCGGGAAAATTGTGTCGCGCCCGGTTCAAGCAGTGCGGCGCAACCCGTATCGCTGAACGTTTCATCCGCGCCCAAGTCCGGGGCATCACCGAGGAAGCGGGCATCCCCTTCAAAATCAAACGCCACCCCCAAAGCTATGCCCCGGTCAATTGCCGCCGAGCCGGGCGACAGCCGAAACCCGTCAAACGTATCAAAAAACGGGTCGCCGGCAAATTCATTGGTGGCAACCACCTGCCCGCCACTGCCATTCTTGGCATCCACCCCGTTATTGAACCACAACACATGGTCAAGCACCACCGTGGCGGTTGGTCCGGCGGATATATTCCCCGCCTGTACCCCAATTTGCTGGTCTGAAATGATGGTATTGGTCAGATAAACGGTCAGTGGCGTCGTATCGCCCATCACCGTTATCCCGGAAAAATCGCCGCCGCCGTTGCGGGCAATGGTAGTGTGCTGAAACGCCAATCCGGGGAGAACGGTACTCGTATCGTAAACATAAATGCCCGCGCCGGTGCCAAAAGTGCCGGTGAGGACATTATCCACCACAACATTGTTGATGACTTCCATATCCGTGCCGGGAATGAGCCACAAATACATCCCTCCGCCATCGGATGCCGCCATGTTCTGTTGTAAAACGTTATTATTGAGGCTGAGCAAACCCTGAAATTCCGTCAAGCCCTCTACATATACCCCCCCACCGTTACCGGTGGTGACCATGTTACTAAAAATACTGTTGGCATCAATATTGAGAGCGCTATCAAACACATAAATACCGCCGCCGCCGGTAGTTGCCGTATTGGAAAAAATTTGATTGGCGGAAACCCAACTGCCGGAAGCAACATTCTGCAAATAAATGCCCGCGCCCGTATCGGCAGTATTATTGTCCACCATCAAATCCTTCAAAACAACATACGCCGTATCAACGAATATACCGCCGCCGGGCAAACCGGGATTGTATCCGCCGATGATTTCCAGCCCTTTCACGGTCGCGGTGATGCTGCCGGACACAACCACCGTTGTGCCGCCAAATTGCGCATCCAGTGTGGTGAAGTTATTGAGCGGGTCATAATTCCCCCAACTGTCAACCTCAGAATATCCCCCCACCAGCGCAATTGATTTGGTGATATATGCCGTGCCGGGATAATATCCCGCCGCCACCCGAATTTCATCGCCGGGCAAAGCCTGGTCAATGGCATATTGAACGGTGAGACAAGGGCTGGCAGCCGCCCCGCACCCAACCGTATCCACCCCCGATGACGCCGAAACTCGAATGATGCCCGTGCCCGCCTGCGCGAAAACAGGCGTCACCAGCGAGCCGCCCAAGCCTTGCAACATCAACGAAACGGCAACTATGGCAATCACGCCGCCCAATACCGCAGAAAACAGTTTTATTTTTCGCATGATATTCTATCCTCCAAAATACGGTGGTGGTATTTTTTGACTGATACAAAGATAACCGGTTGTCATTGCGAGCGCAGCGAAGCAATCTCCGTCATTGACGCGTGGAGATTTGCTTACCCCCGCCGGGGCACAGGTCGGCGTTGCACGCCTCGCAATGACACTTGCGTATCCCGTCAGTCAATTTGAACCACTACCCAAAATACAAATGACCGGTATGTGGCAGCGTTGATATTACCGCAATTGTTCGATATGTTTTTTCGCCGCTTTCAAGTCAGATTGCGCGCCCAGCGATTGGAAGGTGTCTATTGCCTGTTGCAAAAACCCGCGCGCTTTTGATGGGTTTTCGCGTGCCCATAATTGCCCCAACGCCACATAAGTTTTGGCGGTTTCGTAAGTGCTGTTGAGGCTTTGCAATATCTTCAAACTCCTATTGAGCACAACTTCCGCCGGTTTTTCATCACCGCGCGCCAGTTGCACCAACCCCAACACCCGACACGACATCCCTTCTTCCAACTTTGCCTCTTGCTGCACCGCCAGCTCCAACGAGCGGCGGATGTGCTTCAGCGCGGTATCGGTGTCGCCGGTGTACAGGTAATATTCCGCCCAGCGACGTTCCAGTTCCGGCAGAAAATCCTCCGATTCAATCCCGGCGAAAATTTCTTCGCTGGTTGCCAGCAACAGATTCGCTTCCTCAAATTTTTGCTGATAAAGGCGCAGTTGCCCCAAATTACTGGCGGTCACAGCATTGGGGAGCGCCGCCCCCAACTGTTTCCACACGTTCAAACTTTGCCGGAAAAGCCGCTCGGCTTCGTCCCAGTTGCCGCGATTCATCTGGATGTTCGCCAAATTATTGGAGATGAAGCCCTGATACAGAATATCGCCGATTTTTTCTTTGACGGTTAGGCTCTTTTCCAGCGCGTTGGTGGCTTTTTCCCAGTCCCCCAAATCGCTGTAAACGTTGGCGAGATTCAAATACGCCTGCGAAACCCCCACATCATCCCCCACCGCGCCATACACTTCAATGCTGGAACGGCAGAATGATGCTGCGCGGCTCAACTCACCTTTGCGGGTGTACACCAACCCCAGCAAATAGTAGGCGTTGCCGACCAATTGCTTCGATTCAAACGTATCGAATTGCGCGGCAATCTCCAGCCCGCGCTCGCACCATTGGATAGCTTCATCATTCTTCCCCTGCCGCTGAAAAACGCCCGCGCCCAGCAGATGTATCCGCGCCGCCTCGATGGTCGGTTCGGTTTCGTTCAAATTGCTCAACCCGCGTGCCAGCCATTCAAACGCGGTATCGAACTCGCTGCGCCGCTCGTAAACGGTGGCAATTTTGCGGCATATATCCGCCAGATGCGGCGCGGTGCCGGCTTCCACCGCCAACTGCCGCACCGATTCCAGATGCTCCAGCGCGTCGTCATATTGCCCCATCAACGTCAGAACATCCCCCAGCGATTCATGCGCCTCCAGTTGTGCCGCCGTGGTATCCCCTTCGGCGGCGGCTGCCGCCTGCAACACTCGCCGGTACGCTTCCACCGCCGAATCATTCGCAAATTCGCGCTGAGCATGCCGCGCCACCCGTAAATTAAATTCTATGGCTTTCATCCAGTCATGTCCTTCAAAGTAATGATATGCCAGCATATCAATCTGTTCACCCAAAGATTCGGCGAAAACTTGTTCCAGAAAATCCGCAATGCGGCGATGCAGCATGCGCCGCTGTTCAAATGAAAGGCTTTCATATACCACCTCGCGGGTGGTGAGATGTTTGAAGCGATACAACAGCGATTCGAGTTCAAAAAGTTCAGTCAGCCCCAGCTTGCCCAAATAATCCAGATGCTCCTGCACCGCCGGTTCGGTGATGCCGTAATTGTGAACATTGCTCACCACCCGAAAGGCGAAGATGCGCCCCACCACCGACGCTACGCGCAAAATACGGCGGTCCACCTCCAGCAGGCGGTCAATGCGGCTGATAATCATCCCATGCACGGTGTCGGGCAATTCCAGCCCCGCCAAATCCCCGGCAACTTCCCATTCGCCGGACGGTTTTTTGCGGATGACCTGATTGACAATCAGCACCCGCACCACTTCTTCCACAAAAAACGGGTTACCGCCCCCTTTGGCTAAAATGAGGCGACGCAAATTTTCCGGCAGCTCCACCGCGCCAATCATCCCCTGCACAATTTCCATGCAAGCATCGTCGGGCAAATCGCCCAGCGGCAGACTGACGGCGTAATCGTACTGCGTCCAGTCGGGCAAATCATCGTCGGGGCGATGCGGCAACACCAGCGCAATCGGCGCGTCGGCGATGTTGCGGGCAACATAGTTTATCAAATCCATGGAGGCGGGGTCTGCCCAGTGCGCATCTTCCACCACCACCATGAGCGGACGCCGCGCCGCGTGCCGGCGCAACAATTTCACGGTGATGTCCATAATCCGCTGGCGACGCAATTTCGCGTCGATGGCGCGGGTCAGGTCATTTTCCGGCACTTCCAGCCCCAGCACATCGGCGATGACGGGGAGCCACAGCGGTTCATCAATTGCCTGCATCCCCTGCTCAACCAGCGCAATCCGGCGCGAAACGTCGTCATCGGCTTTAATGCCGAAGTGCGCCCGCAAAATATCCGCCCAGGGATGGTAGGTCATGGTTGTGCCGTAGGAAAGGCAAATCCCCGCCAGCAAATCCATCGCCTGCTGTTCGGCGTAAAAAGCCAGCTCTTCCGCGAAACGGGTTTTGCCGATGCCCGACACCCCACGGATGACAATCACCTGCCCGTCACCGGCGCGCGCGCGGTCAACAGCGGCATGTCCGATGCGCAGTTCGTCGTCGCGCCCCACCAGCCCCGCCCCGGAAAGGTTGTTCCAACGCTGGGGTTGATGGCGTTCCGCCAGCACAATGAAATTTTTGACGGGCTTCGCTTTCCCCTTCACTTTTACGGGCGTTTTTTCTTTTAAATCGAAGGTCGATTCCACGTGCCGGGCGGCGCTTTGGCTGATGAGCACCTCCCCTTCTTTTGCCGCGCCCATGAGGCGAGCAGTTAAATTGACCTCGTCGCCCATCACGGAATATTCGTGCCGTTCCGCCGAACCCACATTTCCGGCGAAAACGAATCCGCTGTTCAACCCGATGCGCTGTTTGAGCGGCGCGTCGCCGAATTTCTCCGCCATCCCCGGAATTTCCGCCAGCAGAGCGGCAGTATACCGGTTCACCTCCGCCAGCGCGGCGTTCATCGCCACCGCCGTCCGCACCGCCCGCTGGGGGTCATCTTCATGCGCCTGCAACGCGCCAAACAGCACCATAATGCGGTGTCCGATGGCATAGGCGTCCACTTTGTTCACCACGCCGCCAAACCGGTTGATGATGCGGCTCATGGTGACAAAATGGTTGTTCAATATCCGGGTGATGGTCTCCTCATAGGCATTGCCCAGCGCTTCGATGATTTCATCAATGCCGTAAAAGTTGGCGAACATCACGGTGACGGGACGATGCGAGCCCGGAACCAGCGGGTTTTGCGGGTCGAGAATCAGTTGGGGCAGCAATTGCTGGGGGATGAACGGTTTCAGCGCGTTGATGACTTGCGCCTGCCGGTAGGCGAATGCCAGCAATGTTT
>JAJRSQ010000137.1 GCA_024278725.1 Chloroflexota bacterium | reverse complement strand
TTTGCCCCTTTCGGCTTTCGCCGTTTTTTAAGACTGTTGCCACATACTTCAAACTCTTCCCGCCGTGTTCCACCGCCACATCAATCGCCGCAACCACCGCCTCCGCCGAATACGTCTCCACCAGCGCAACCAGTCGCTTCGCTACCGCCGGGGTGGGAGCCTCGCCCATCCACGCCGCATACGCCTTGGTTACAGGCAAAAGAGAAGAAGAATTTGAAACAGCTGAAAAATCGTCATCGTCATCCTCGCGCGCGCACGCGCGCACGCGCGTAGATGATGATGATTCTTTATCGGATATAGATTCTTTTAAAGGATTTTTTGCTTGCACAGCTTTACTAGACTCATTATTTACTATATGGTGCAAAAACCGACCGTCGGTTTTTGCACCGTCGGTGACTTGCCGACGGTGCATTTTTGCACCGTCGGTAGGTGGTTCGTTTTTGGTTCGGTGCGGATTGTCTTCCGGAAATTCGTATACTTCTGTGACCCACTGCAACTTCCCACCTTCCCCATTCGTTTTGTACCGGTGAAGGTATCCGGCGCGCCTAAGCTCTTTCAAGTAGCGGTCAACAGTCCTTTTTCCGGCTGGGGATTTGTTGTACAAGTAATTGTTGTTTACGACCCAATTGGGGGGCTTGGATAATAAATGGCAAAGGATACCTAACGCACCCCAAGACAGTTCGTAATCTGCCTTGTCTAACATTGTGTTATCCAGTGTGGTGAAATTGCGTCGTTTCTTGTTTTTGAAAATATGTGTAATTGATTGATTCTTGCTCATTGCTCACTCCGGTTCCCCCCGGCTTGATTGATGGTTGGTTATTTGTTGAGCCGGTTGTGTCGTTTTTCCAAGCCTGCCCAGTCAATCCGATTGGCATCCGTTTGCAACGCATACGAATTTGGTAGAATCGAGCCGTCAAGTGGAACCAGTACGCCAAAGGTAACAAGGTTCGCAATAGCTGTTTCAACCTCTTCAACCGGCACGGCTCGCTGTTCTGCTATCCAACTGGCAGACAATGTAACCACACCATAACCGTGCAATGCCTTTCGGAAATAGATTGCCATTACAAAAACTTCTTCGCCTTCCATTGCCCAGAGCAACTGGTCAATGTAAAACGTTGGGACAATATGTGAATTTGGTTGTAAATCGCCCATAATTCTCTCCTGTTCACGCTGTGAGAAGCCCTGAGAGCGTCTCAAGGCTCCAAAAAGACCATTTATCCATACCCGCCCAACCGCCGAAACGGCGGGCGGTTTTCGCTCAAACAGCGGTGGAAACCGCCAATTTCAACTCATTTCAACCCTGTTCCCGGACGTTCCGCCACCAGAAACGCGCTGAGTGAAACAACCCAATATTTTACCAAAGTTTAATTTTGTAAAATACTGGGGCGGGACACCCCCGCAGACCCCCGAACAGGGCAGGGGAGGGCGCGCCAAACCGCACCCAACCCCCGCGCTCACACACGTCCGCCCACACCCTGCTGCACCCATCAAAAACGGCACAATCGGAATTACATCATTTCAGGAAAAGCGAACGGCGCTTGTTGCGCCAGCAACGCTACGCTATACGAAAGATTGTACCGCGCCGCACGCGCTAGTGCTTCATCCACCAGCTCCCACCGGCGAAGCCCCGGCGAGACATAACCGCTGTATGTATCCGGCGGTGAGGTGATGACGAGCCGCACTTTGCCCGCCAGCCACACCCCGGGAATGATGAACGGGGTGTGGCTGCCGTCTTCCTCTACGCAGATGGCGATGACGATGTGCTCCACCTCCGGAGGTAAGCCACCCTGTAGCCGGAACGCCCACGCGGGGCGATACTGCCGGCGCTTCACCCGACGCATTTTCATGTGCGCAATTTTCACCTCAATCGGCAGAATGTCATTCACCACCAAATCAAACGGCGCTTGGAAGTCCTTTAACCAGCGCACGCGATACCCCCGCGATTCGAGCTGTTCCATCGCCCAACGCTCGCCTATCAACCCGAACCGTTGCTCTTTGCCGGGGCGACGGCTGTTCGCCCACGCTTCCCGCGGCATCATAATGCCACCACCCGCCGGTACGCTTCCGAGGGTTCCACTACCCAATGCTGTTCTTTGCCCCGCCGCCATTCAATGCACTCCAGCACGCCTTCCAGCCGAACCAGATTGTCCGGCACGGCGTACCGCCCGCTGCGCACATCAAACCCCAACGCGGCGAGATATTCGCGCACCAGTTGCGCCACCGTCAGCATTTGCCCCGCCCGGCTTTTCGACGAGAAGTCAAAACCGTGCATGGAATAGCGCAGTTCCACCAGCTCGCCGGTGCGCCCGCCGCCGTGGATGGTAAGGGTGCTGGTGACGACGTTGACGCTGTTCCGCCGCATAACATCGCTCACCTCCACCCGTACGGTTGACCCCGCTGGCACTTCTTCGATGAACGCGGAGAGACTGCCCACGTTCAGAATTCTGGTTACATCAATCATTTTTCTCCCCCTTTTTCTGCGGAAAATACATGGCGGGCGGTCCAATCCGATCCATAATCACCGGAATGCCCTTTCGGTTTTGCCGGTTGGCATAGCGTATCGCGTCCCAGAAATCCCAAAACCGTTTGGGACGCCCGCGCCTGCCTAACCGCTTGATGGTATACACGGTTGCCATTACTCAGCTCCTTTCGCTACTTGGTTAAGAATATTCCCCACGCCGAGCCTGCGCGGCTTTGGCGTGGATTGACGCCACATTGTTATTCAGCCGAGAGAGCAGAATCATCATCGGCACATCTTGCGCCCGTTCCGCCCGTTCAATTGCCTTCTGCAAGGTGGCGCGCGCTTGCAAAGACTCCGCCAGAATATCTTCCAGCCCCCAAATGGTGCGGTTCGGGAGCCGCGCCGGTTTATTCCGTCTCTTCTTTGGCATAGCGTACCGCCGTTTCCGTTTCCCGCTGTTCGTTCCACAAACTGCGAA
>JAJRSQ010000136.1 GCA_024278725.1 Chloroflexota bacterium | reverse complement strand
GATACGTGGTTGAATGTAGGGGCAACCCTCGTGGTTGCCCGGTCTTTCCGTCCAATTTTGGGCGACCACAAGGGTCGCCCCTACGCCTGTAAATGATAGGTTGTGACGCTGGCAAGTATAAAAGCATTCAGCACTCGGCGGACTGAACGCTGATAACCGACAACTAAAAACCGTCTTCCGATTTCCGATTGCGCCAGGCGACGACTGCCGCGCCGAAAGCAAACATCAGCACGACGGGCGCGACGATGAACCAGCCGAGTACCGGCACGCCGAGCGTCGCAATTTCCAGCGTGAGCGCGCCCCACACCACTTGCTTGAAGGGCGACGACTCCACGCGGCGCAGTTCCGCCAGCCGTTCGCCGGTGTGCAGCGCCAATCCCGCCAGTCCCAGCACGGTGACGGCGGCGATTGCCGCCAGTATCAGCAAGCCGAGCAGCCCCGGCACGTCGCCCACGTTCAACAGCAGGAGCGCGATGCCGCCCAGAAAGATGTAATTCGCCAGCCCGATGAAAAAGGCGCGGCGCGGCGACGCTATCAGCGCCAGTTTGCTCCGCGCGGTGATGCGGGGCAGGAGCGCCGCTTGCAGCAGCAGCAACGTCGCCAGCCCGATGGCGGCAATCAGGGTGATAAAAATCAGCGCGAGAATTTCGCCAGCGTTCATAATGTTCCTCCATTTTTGAGTGAGGGTGAATGTTTCGGGTTTAACAGCAGGGCATTGCTCGCCAGCCATGCCATCCCCAAAAAAATGATGGCGCCCCAGACCAGCGACGGGGAAAGCTGAAGGAGCGATGCGCCGCTCAATCGTGTCCAAAATTGTTCCCACCCGGCGGCGAGCCATCCGGTGGGGAGGCGGAGCCGTTCCACCAGCGACAGCCACGGCAGGGCAGCAGGCGGCGACCACAGCGGCAGGGCGAATGTCCACGCCGGTTCCCGCCACATTTTCGGCACCGACATCGCCAGCAATGCCAGCCCGACCGCCAATTGCGCCGCCGGCAGCCAGCGCTCGGCGGGGGAGGGGGCGGTTTGGCGGGGGAGTTGCGCCATCACCGCGGCGGTGATTTCTGCCGTGGGCGCGGGCACGTCCGCCAGCGTGGAAAGGTCGGTGAAGAGCGTTTCGGTTGCCGCCAGATACTCACGGCACGCGCCGCACTGCGCCAAATGCTGCTCAAGCGCGGCGCGCTCGGCGGGGGGCAGGTCGCCATCCAGATATTGAAAAATGGTTTCTTCTTTTCCGGTGCAGGTGGATGGGTGGGTCATATATTTGCTTCCTTTTGCAGGTGTCGGCGCAGTGCTTTTCGCGCCCGAAAGAGTTTCACCTTCACATTTGAGACCGAAATTTCCAGCGTGTCAGCAATTGCCGCGTATGATAATTCCTGAAAATGCCGCAGTTCGATGATGGCGCGCTGGTCGGGCGGCAGGGCGAGAATCGCCGCGCGGAGTTCCCGGTCGCGTTCTGCTGCCAGCATTGCCCGCTGCGGTTCCGCCGACACATCCGGCACCGCGATGGGGTCGGCATCGGGGGGATGGTCGTCCAGCGAAAGGGTGGGTTTGCGCCGTTTGAGCCGGTTCAGCGCGGTATTGGCGGCGATGCGGCACAGCCACGGTTTCAGCGGCGCGTCGCGGCGAAAGGTGTTCAGCGCGCGGAAGGCTTTCAAAAACGCTTCCTGCGCAATATCGGCGGCATCGGCGCGGTTGCCCAGCAACCGAAACGCGGTATTGAAAACCGCGTCGGTGTGCCGTTCCACCAGGGTGCGGAATGCCGTGTTGTCGCCTGTCAGGGTTATTTCTACCAATTCGCCGTCGCTCAGATGGGTGTGCCGCGTCACAAATTTCGCTCCTACCCTTTATACAACTTTCAGTGGGGAAAAGTTACAGCCTGATGTGCAACGCCTCGGAAGATGTCGGAATGGAACGCAGATGGCGCAGATTTCCATATTATCCGTTGACCGTGAAATTGCAGTGAAGTTGGGGGGAATCAAAGGCGGTTACAGCCGAGAATAATCGCCGGTGGGATGCCACAGTCCGAACCCCGTCGCCCCGCTGTCGAGCGCCGTCCGAATCTGCGCCCGCACCGTACCGGCATCGAAACGCCGTCCGGCGGCATCCCACGGGAAATCTTGCAGCCACGGGCGCACCTCCCCCGCGAACCCCACCCCCGCCAATCGCCCCCGCAGCGCGTGCAGCGTGCGAGCCACCGCCTCGGCGGGGTGCGCCAACGGATTGCCGCAGCCGGGCACGCCGAGCGAAAAATGCGCGGGATACACCAGCGGCGCGAGCGCGTCCACATGCGCCGCCAACCGGGCGACGTCCTGCCCCGTCCCGAAGTCGTCCGTGCGATGGCAGGCATATCCCGCCACCGTCACCGAGAGCGTCACCCCGCGCGCCGCCAACATCCCCCGCGCCGCGCTCAGAAATGCCGCCAGCGCGTTACAGCGATTGGCGGGCGTGGTATGGCGGGAAAATTTCGGCAATCCGGCGGGCGACGGGGGCGGAAAATACAGGCTATCGAATTGCACTTCCATAAAACCAACCTCGGCGGCGGCGCGGGCGACATCCAGCAGGTACGCCCACACATCCACGTGGAACGGGTCGAGCCAGCCGACTTGCGTCGCATTCCGCCACACGCTGCCGTCGTGCGCTGCCTGCGCCGCCAACTGCGGGAACATCGGCGGGATGAGATTATCTTTGAATGCCACCACCCGCGCCACCGGACGGACGTTTTTCCGGCGCAACGATGCCACCAGCGCGGGCAAATCCTGCGTCGTCCAGCGTTGCGCGCCGGACATTTGCGCCAACCCATTCGGCACGGGATGGCTCAAATAGCCCCAATCATCTTTAAAATCAATCACCAGCGTGTTGAAAAATGATTCATTCAGCCGCGCCAAAAGCGCCTGTCGTTCTGCCGCAACCCCCAATCCGTGATGGCTGAGGTACAGCGCGGCAACCGCGTCGGCGGGGGGGATGAACGGTTTTTCGGGCGCGGGTTTCGGCGCGGCGGGTTTCTTTGCGGGGGCGGGCGGTATTTTTTGGGGGAATGGTCTTTTCGGCGGGCGGGTGGCGGCTCGCGGGGGCGCGGGCTTTTTCACCGGTATATT
>JAJRSQ010000135.1 GCA_024278725.1 Chloroflexota bacterium | reverse complement strand
GGTGAGGTATGCCGCCTGGCTCAAACCACTGTCGGCGTCGATGATGGTAATCCGCTGGTATGGTTCCAGCGCGGGCAACATTGGCGCGGTGACAGTGTACGCCCCGCGCAGAGCTATCAGCCGGTCAATGAGCATTTCCGCCAGCGGTTCCGCCTGCGCTGCGGTCTGCAGGTAGGCGTTGCCCGCCGCCGGCAGCGATTTCTTGGTGACGGCGGGGTCGCCCGCGACTGCGCTCACCGCCGACCGTTCAATCTGTTCCGACTTGCCGCCCAGCAGGGGCACACCCGCCAACGAGACCGAGAGTATGTTGGCGGTGTGATAACTGTGGTTATTGGTGAAGGTCAGCACGCTATGCTGAGCGTAACTTGTTTTGCTGATGGATACACTGGCGGAAAGGTCATCCCCCGCCGCTGAAATGATGGTGGTGTTGACTGTGCCGTCTACCGAGAGGGCGGGGAATTTGTGCTTGGCGGTGATGGTTTTGCTCTCGCCCGCATTGAGCGAGAAGGGGCGCGCCAAGTTGTACAGGGTGGCAGACGCGCCCACCGCACGCGGGGCATAGGGCACAATCACACTGTTGTAGACGCTTTCCCAGTCCCAACGGGCGTTTGCCTCCTGCATATTGCTCACGGTGAAACTGTGTTGAACGGTATTCAATGCCGACTGCTTCACAAAGGCTTCCGCGCCGTAAAAGCGCAGGGTTCCGTTGCGGTCAAAGAAAACCACGCCCCCTTCCGTATGCGCCGCCGCCGTCATTTCGTTCAATACATTCTCATTGTCCAGCCAGCAGTAGGGGATTTCGGTACTGCCGGCATCCAAATCGGTGGCGGTAATTCCCGCCAACGACGCCAGATATGCAATCCAACCGCCCGCGGTGTAGTTTTGCAAAACGGCGGTACTGCGTTTGTCCTGCAGGTAGGGATGGCTGCCATCCACGGCGTGGATTTTCATCCGGTTGTACTTCAGGCTCGTCAGCGCCAGCCGGTCGATGTAGCCGGTGAAGAGCCGCTCCCACTGCCACACGCCGAAGTCATCCTTCACGGCGACGCTGAACCGCAAGGGAATGCCGTACCCGGCGTTATCCTTGATGTAGCTGTACAGCGGACTGCCGGCATTGTACGGGCTGAAACGGTTGGACGGGGAACGCACGCTGAACGTTGCCCGCCCGTATTTGAAGACCGGCGCGCCGGTGATCTGCTGCCAGACAGGCGCTACCGATAGCCCCCCGTTGCCATCCATCAGATAACTGGTTTCATCCGTCCAGTTGGTTTTGTCCCACTGAACTTCCAGTTTGGCGGTGAGAATGCGATTCGAGGCATACCATTTCGCGTTCATCTACACCTCTTGCAAATCGGCTTTGACGTTGAAGTACATTGTGCCGCTGCCGTCGGTAGTCGCTTCCGTGGTCAGCGTGTCTTGTCGCACCAGTACGGTATACGTGCCGGACTCTTCCGGCGGTGAGAAGGTTTGCGAGCCGGTGACGGTCAGCTTTGCAATCAGCGCATCGTACTGGGTTTGCGTCAATTGTTGCCACTCCAGAGACCACTTCGTTTTGGTGCCGGTGCCGTCCATCAACGTTGTGCCGTCAATTGCCGCGCTGTATGCGCCGTTAAACAGTTGCATTTTTCGCGCCGGCACAACCGGGTCCGCCACAGTTACCCCGCCGATGATGGTACTCATTGCGCCCTCCTACGGTCGAACCGGGGTTAGCCCCAGTTCATTGATGACATTCTCGGTGATGGCTTTGACCAATTTGAACTCCCCAACCACGTCTTGCAAATGGCTGTTCATCCCCTGCACCAGCGTCCGCGCCAAGAGCAGAGTGTCGGTTTTGTTGTCTTTGATGTGTTGCGCCAGCGAGCCGAGCAGCACGGCATCGGTGGCGCTGGCTTTCATCGCGTCGGGCAGGGCGTCCGTCATCCCGCCGACAGTTTGCCCCGCCAGCGCCGCCGCGCCCCCCATCTGCGCCGAGACATCCCCGGCATTGACGTTCAGCCCCTCGCCCTGTAACTCACTGGTGATGGTGTCAATCAATTCCTGGCGCAAATTCTGTTCGGTAATACTATCGCGCACCTTCTGTTTAATGAGTTCTTTGTCCCACAGTTTTTCCGGATTTTTGGTGAGCAGTTCACCCAGCAGGTTTTGCGCCGTGCCAATGTCTCCGCTGTCTAGCGCGTCTTGAATGGGCTGCCAGAAGTCCGTCCCGCCGAACTGTTCCTTCAGCGCGGGGATCCACTCGCTGCCCAAGCCGTTGGTCATAATGGTTGCCGCCCGCCGCGCCCACTCGTCAATGCGCTGTTGTTCCCCGTTGGCGGGCTGCCACACTTCCGCCAGCGTGGGTTGCATCACATTCTGCACAATGTTGCTCAGCTCGTCCGCCGCATCTGCAAAGCTGTCTGTCAGCGGTTGGGTAAAATATTGGTCGAGCATTGTCCGGTCGAAGCCGGTTGGCATATCCACGGCGGATATACCATACAACTGCTCTGCCATTGCCGTGAGCCGCGCCGCGTAGGCATTTGCCCCGCGCGAGATTTCAATGTTTTGCAGTTGAAGTTCCCCGGTAACACTGCGTTCGGCATCCAGCCGCGCCCGTTGTGCGGGACCCAGTTCGTCACGGTATTTCGATACTATCCCGGTTAGCGCGGCTTTTTCACGCTGTAGCAGGCGAATATGCGCTTTATCCGCTTTGATTTTCTCGGCAAAGAGTTGCGCATTGTCCTTCTCACGCTGGGCAATGCGATTTTGCAACATTGCAATTTCGGCATCAATGTCTTCAATCCTAGTGCTGCCGTCCAATCCGTTATTAATCTGCTCGATGACCCCTGCTAGCCAATCCGCGCCTTCCGCCAGCGGTCCGGTGCTATTTTTACCGACAGTGGTTTTCAAATCTTTCCACGCCGCCGAGAGCCGGTCTATGCCGGTTGCCGCGGTGGGGGCAATGCCGCCCAACTCGTCCGCCTTACGCGCCGCTTCCGCCAGCGCGCCGTTGACGAACGCTTGCTTCTTCTCCGCTTCGGTGAGCTGAGCCACTGTCTTGCCGAGGCTGTCCGCGTATTGCCGCTGCCAGCCTTCCACGTCGGTCAGCAAGCCGAGGTTGTCCAGAATGAGCGGGCTTTGCCGCCCCAGGGCGGTGGTCAGGTCGTTGATGGATGTTGCCGCGTCTTGCCCCATTGCCGCGCCCAACACGGTGGCAACTTCAGCGAGTTTGCTCATTTCGGCTTGACTGTCAATCACGCCGAACATCATCGCTTTGTTTGCCGCTTCAAGGGCGGTCAGTTTGTCGATGGTGCCGCCACTGGCTTGCTGAATGCCCTCCACCAGCGCATCGGCGGTGAGACCCAACCCTTTAGCAAGGTTGGTGGTGGCTACACCCAACCGCTCCGCTTTGATAGCCGCCCGCGCCGATTCCACGCCGAACTGCAAAACACCATCTGCGAGTTTGTAGGCAATTGCACCGCCCACCAAGCCGCCGGCAATGTCGGCAAATTGTCCCAACGTGCCATTGAGCGACTTGAATTCCTGCGCCGCCTGTTTGCCGCCGACGACCTTTAAGATAAATTGCAGTACCTTGCTGTTTGCCATTTGTGGTATAATCCCGATATGAAACGTTTTCCGTTTGGACCTTTGTCCGGTGTATTTCTAATTATGAGTTTGGGCGCGCTGTTTCTCGGCTCAACACTGTGGGCGATGGCGTTTGCGGGAGTGGCATTGGTGTTTGCCGCCTTACTGATTGCCGCCGCGCTCATTGACGCGCTTTTCCTCATTGCTCGCCGCTAAGCGCACCAGTTCTTCCACCATCCGGCGGTCTTGTGCCCGCCGCTCTGCTTCCAGCTGCGCTTGGATGTGGCGCGCGTCCCCGCGCGGGGCGTGATGACGCTCCCACGCTTCTGCGTACCGCCGCGCCGTCAGCGCCTGTTCCACCCGCCCGATGTTGATGGTATCTATCTCTTCGAGGAAACGCCCCGGGAAGAGTTGCATCAGCCACGCATCCAGCAGTTGGCGTGGCGGGGAATAGGCGTCCGGCGCAGTTAGATGTTGACCTAACTGCGCCTTTGTGGGTTTCCCAAGCCGCGCGCTTCTTTCACCGCAGTGCCGAACGCCCGCGCCCAAAAGACGGTCAGCATAACCGGCATATCTTCCGAGCGCAGTTCCTGTACGGCATCCAGACCGCGCGCCACGTCATCGCCAACCACCAGACAGCAATCAACGATGGTTTCACGGTACACCTTTGCCAGCGCGTCTTCATCGTTTTTCGAGATTGCTTCAAGGTAGTCATTGATTTGGCGGGGGGTGATGGTTGGTTTGAATTCAATCCAGTTTTCTTCCGCGCCTTCACATACCAGTTTGATGTTGTCCATCTTGATTTTTCCTTTCGTTTGCGTTATATTGAAGTTGTCCCGTATCCCAAAACTGTTGCTTGTGAGTTCGCAGCTCCTAGCAGGCACGCTTGGGGTACGGGATTTTGTTTTCCACGAAATAGGAGCTGCGAAATGAAAGTTTTATCCATCCGTGAAGGGCTGATTGCCATCAGCATCACCATCGACGAAGCAAAACTGATCAGTAAAGCCTGTGAGCATGTTGACTGGTATTTGGTTAATGAATCCGGCGTAGACCGGGAAAACCCCGCAGAGATGGAGGCATTGGCTGCCAGGCTGGAAACCGCCGACGCAATGAGTACCGCCTTTCTGGCGCTGGCTGCGGCGGGCACGGCGCAAATGCACGTGATGAAGTACCGCGCCCGCTGCAACCGCGAGATAGCCGCGCTGTTGGCTTAAATCTGCGCGGTGACGGTGATGGCGCCGGTGGTCTCGAAGTTGTAGCTCGATTGCATGACGTCATTCGCGCTCCCGCCAATGTCGCCCTGCCCGATGACGATGTTGAAGCTGTACTCGTCGTTGCCGGTGGCGGTGCCCTTCGGCTGG
>JAJRSQ010000134.1 GCA_024278725.1 Chloroflexota bacterium | reverse complement strand
GGGACCCGAATATGTGGTCACGGTGCGGAAAGTGCGCGATGTCATCAACCAGTTGAAAGAGAGCCGCAAAACGCTGGTGATTTTAGCGCCGGTGGTGGCATTCCCCCCGGAGTTGGAAAAAGACATCACCGTGCTGGATTACAGTTTGCCGCATTTCGACGAATTGGCGCAATCGCTGGAGCGGGTCATCCGTTCTGCGCGGGAGATTTCCGATATGCGGCTGGAGGTTTCGCCCACGGACCGCGAAGCCATTTTGAACGCCGCGCGCGGGCTAACCTGCACCGAAGCGGAGAATGTTTTCGCCAAGAGTTTGGTGATGCATCATGTACTCGATGTGGATGTGATTATTTCGGAGAAGGAACAACTGATTCGCCGCTCGCGGGCGCTGGAATATTTCCAATCGGTTGAAGATTTTTCCAATGTGGGCGGGATGAAATTGTTGAAAAACTGGCTGCGAAAACGAAGCCGGGCATTTTCGGACAAAGCCCGCCAATTCGGTTTGCCCGAACCGAAGGGGTTGTTGCTACTGGGCGTGCAGGGCGCCGGCAAAAGTTTGCTGGCGAAAGCGGTTGCCAGTCAGTGGCATTTGCCGTTGTTGCGGCTCGATTTGGGGCGGGTGTTCAGCGAGTTGGTCGGTTCTTCCGAACACAATATTCGCGGGGCGCTGCAACTGGCGGAAAGTGTCGCGCCGTGTGTGCTGTGGATTGACGAGATTGAAAAAGGGTTGGGCGGCGTCGCCAGTTCGCACCAGTCGGATGCGGGGACGACCGCGCGGATTTTCGCCAGCATTTTGACGTGGATGCAGGAGAAAAAATCGCCGGTATTTGTGATTGCCACCGCCAATGATGTGGCGAAATTGCCGCCGGAGATGTTGCGCAAAGGGCGCTTCGACGAAATCTTTTTTGTGGATTTGCCGCAAGTGCAGGAACGCCGCGAAATCTTTGCCATCCATTTGGCGGGACGCGGGCGCGACCCGTTGGAATTTGACCTCAATCAATTGGCGATGAACACCGATGGTTTCAGCGGGGCGGAAATTGAACAAGTGGTGATTGCGGCGCTGTATGATGCCTTTGAGGAAGATAGAGACATCACCACCCGCGATTTGCTCAACAATATTCACGCCACTGTTCCGCTTTCCCAGACGATGGAAACGGAAATCACCCGTTTGCGCCAGTGGGGACGCAGCCACGCCCGTCCGGCGTCGCCGATTGAGGCGGTTGTGCCGGGTGGCAACGGACGCTCGGGCATTCGTCATATTGAATTGGGGTAACCGCTATGATTCCGCAAACTATGCATCGTTTATTTAAACGTTATCAATCCGATATTGAAAGCGCCGTCATTGCGGTGGGGCTGGGCGCATTGGTCGGCGCTGTCCTCATCAACTTCCCGGTGTATCCCGCCAATTGGTCGCCGGTACTGATTGCCATCGTCATTCTGCTCGGCTTTCGATTCCCCTTGCCGGCGTATCTGGCGGCGGTGGCGATTGTCGCCTATCCGCTGTATTCCGTATCGCTCTATCTGGCGATATTATTTGTGGCGGTGGGCGTGTTGCTGCAACGCCCGTTGAGCCATTACCTCGGCGCGACGGTGCTGGTGCTGGCGACGCCCCTGCTGGCGCGATATAATTTACATTGGCTCGTGCCGATTATTGCCGGATTGTGGTGGGGGACGACCAACGGATTGTGGATTGCCGGATTGGCGGCGTTGTGGGGGAAAATGCTCGGCGGGATGGCGGGACTTTCCGCCGATTGGCTGTTGCTGGCGGGAAAGATGCCCGCCGTCGCAGGTATTTCTCAGCGGTTTCACGCGCTGTCAGCCATTGATACCCTGAATAAATTATTGCAACCCTTTGCCCCCAATTCGACGGTGCTGCTGTACCACCTGATGCAAATTGCGCTGTGGGCGGCTGTCGGGGCATTGGTCGGCGTGCTGGCGGACAGAAATTGGCTGCACCGCCGATTTTACCCGTGGGCAACCATCATCACCGCCGCCATCGGTGCGGTGGGGCTGGTGGCGGGGCATCTGTTCATGACCCTGTGGCTGCCGGATGCCGCGCCGGAGATGTTCCCGTGGCAAGTTGTGCTGACCGCCGCCGCATACGCTGCCGTCATTACCGGCGGGGCGGATGTGCTGCGCCGTTTTCTGGATTTACCGCTCGCGCCCGCCACCCACAAACGGTTCACCCTGCCTGCCTTCAGACGGTTTCGCTGGTCAGAATCCCGCACCGAGAAACCATTCCGGCACAACAACGCGCCGGTTCCCGTGCCGAATTTGCCGGACTGGGAACCGCCAACCGAAAACAACGATCTAATTTTATTGGAATTGGATTGACGCCATTCCGGAAAATACATTATGCGCCGGTATACTCGGAATTCTACCAACAGCATACGCACGCGCCGCCTGCGTCCGGCAACCAGCCGCCGCCTGACCTTCGGGCAGTTTGCTTCTGCGCTGGGGGTGGGCATCGCTTTACTTCTGCTCGGCGTCACCTTCCTGGGCGATTATTTGCGCATACCAAAAGTAAGCTTGTCCGTGTCGCCGGCTGTCATCTCCCCCAATGGTGACCAAGTGCAGGACGCGGTCAGCATCGGCTATTCCCTTTCGGAAGATGCGGAAATCGCCATCACTATTTTTAACCGATTCGATGTCGCGGTGCGCCAATTACGCGCATCGGGAACCCAACCCGCCGGGCAATATGTATCTCTGTGGGATGGCAAAGACGATGCCGGCGCAATTGTCTCGGATGGGGAATACACCATCGAGATTGCCGGCAAAGGGGTATCGCGCACGGCGGTAGCCCGCCAAACGGTGCAGGTGGACACCGAACCGCCACCGCTCCAACTCACCAATTTGAACGATGTAACCCGCGTCGCATCGCCCGGCATCACACTCGAAGGAGTCACCGAGCCGGGCGCGACGGTGTATCAAGCCGGGAACGCCGAAACCGTCGCCGTGGACGCGCAGGGCTATTTCAAAATTGACCGCCAGCTCACCGAGGGCAGCAACATTCTGGACATCTTTGCCAGCGACCAAGCGGGCAACACCACCCATCTGAGCCACAATGTCGTTTTGGTGACCCGCCCGCCGGAATTGACCATCGCTTCACCCACCAATGACCAATGGTTGAACCAAAAAGTGCTGGAAGTGACCGGCGCTGCGCCCAACGCGGCGCAAGTACTGGTGAATGAACAACCCGCCATTGTGCAGGATGATGGCACCTTCAGCCGCGAAGTGATTCTGCGCGAAGGGGACAACATCGTGCGGGTGGAAGTGACCGATGATGTGGGCAATACCGCCGTGGCGGAGCAGACGGTGCATCTGAAAACCTCGCCGCCGCAGTTGGAAGTGAACATCGCCGACGGCGCGGTCTTCCAGCAGGCGGGCGTGCGGCTTTCCGGGCGCACCGAACCCGGCTCCATTGTGCGGGTGAACAACCAACTCATCGCCGTCAGTCCGCTGGGTGAATTTCAGACCAACCTGTCGCTGCTCAACGGGCGCAACACCATCAATATTGAAGTGCGGGACGTGGCGGGCAACATCACCCAAATGAGCCGCCGCGTGGAATTCAAAAGTCCGGTGGCGCAAAATGAAGTGAACCGCTTCTTTGAGCGGCTGCCCGCGCTGTCATCGCTGGCGACCCCTGTTTTGGTGGCGATACCGCTGCTGCTGTTGCTCGGTTTTGCGTTCACCCGTCCCATCTCTCTGTTGCTCACCACCGATGCGGAAACGTTCACCCCCGGCATCCCGGAAGAGCAACAAGTGGTGACGCTGCGGCTCAATCTTTCCAAAAGCGCGCGCACTTCTGTGCGGGTGTTGAATAGTTTCGGCAATCCGGTGGCGACCATTGCCCAGCGCCGTCAGCGCGGCGCGGGCATCCACACCTTCACGTGGGACGGATATGACGATTGGGGGCGCGCGCTCGCGCCGGGTGAATACACTTTGGTCGCCGAAGCCAGCGCGCCGACGGGGCAGGTGCGTTCGGCGGTGACGCTCACCCTGCGGCAAGACCCGTTGGTTGCGGCACAGTACAGTCATCGCCGCGCCCGGGAATGGGCGGCAGAGACCATCACCGCACGGCAATAACCCATGGCGTCATCGCGGAAGGCAACCGGCGCGCTCGGCGAAAAGCTTGCCGCGCAATACCTGCGGCAACAAGGGTATGAGATTGTGGCGAACAATTGGCGCTGCGCCACCGGCGAAGTGGACATCATCGCCCGTGATGGCGGCACGCTGGTTTTTGTGGAAGTGCGCACCCGTCACGGCGCGCGGCACGGTTCGCCGGAAGAGAGCATCACTCCCCGCAAACAGAAAAAGCTCATTGAATTGGCATATGAATATTTGGCGGCAATGGCGTCTCCCGCCGCCGACTGGCGCATCGATGTGGTGGCGGTGGTGCTGGGGCGTGGCAACTCGGTGACGCGCATCACCCACATCCCCTTTGCGGTTGGTGAGTTGTAGTCGCTTGCGGGGGCAGTTCACTTTTTAGGGGGTGGTGGTTCAAATTGACAGCCGGAAATTATTCGTCGGTAGGGGCAGACCTATGTGTCTGCCCAAAAAGGGCGAACACACAGGTTCGCCCCTACTTAAAAGGCGAAATCGCGCCCCGAAAATTTTGGAAAACGGATGGCAAGGACTATAATCAACTCTTGTGAGAAAAATCGCCGAGTGATGAAAGGCTGACCATAGTTTATGACGACATTTGAACAAAAATTGCAGAAATACGCTGAACTGACTGTGCGAGTGGGGTTGAATATTCAGCCCGGGCAACGCCTGATGATTCGTCTGGCGCCACTGGCATCCGCGCCTTTAGTCCGCGCTATTACCGACCACGCATACCAAGCCGGCGCACGATTGGTTGATGTGCAATGGCGAGATGAGGATTTGGTGTTATCGCGTTTCAAATACGCCCCGCGCGATTCATTTGCTGAAATTGCCCGTTACCGGATGGATGGCATTGTGCAGCATCTGGAAAATGGCGACGCGCTGTTGACCATCCACGCCGCCAACCCCGATTTGCTCGCCGGGCAAGACCCGGAACTGGTCTCGACGATGATGCAGGCTTACCAAAAATCATTGCTCCCCGCCAGCAGCCTGATTATGCGCGATGCCATCAACTGGTCAATCGTGGCATTCCCGACCGAAGCGTGGGCGTCAAAAATCTTCCCCGACGTTTCGGCGGAAAAAGCGGTTGAAAAACTGTGGGATGTGATTTTCGCCGTTTGCCGCATCAACCATGATGACCCGATTGCGGCATGGAAAGCACAGAACGCCAAATAGCAAGCCATCAGCAAATATTTGAACGATAAAGCCTATACCGGGTTGAAATATTCCGCACCCGGCACCGATTTCACCATCGGGTTGCCGGAGGGGCACATTT
>JAJRSQ010000133.1 GCA_024278725.1 Chloroflexota bacterium | reverse complement strand
TAAAAAATAGAATGATTATTTTGCCAATGCTTTTCAATGAATTCATAGAAGCACCCTTCATATAAAGTAGCTTCGCCCTCAAAGTTTTATAGTGTAGCATAGCTTTTTGCACCTGACAAGATTGTTTGAAGCAACTGTCCAACCGTAATTTTCGTGGCGAAATTTGCAATCGGGGTATTGCCATCGCTTCCATTTGATGCTACAATCAATTTAGCAGATTATAAAGGGGAGCGCGACCCAGTGGCAAAGATTTTATATGTGGAAGACCATCCTGCACAACGAGATATTTTAGCGCAAATGCTGGAACTTGGCGGATTCGATGTGGAAGTTGCGGCGGACGGTCAGGAAGGGGTGGAAAAAGCCCTCGAATGGTTGCCCGACATCATTCTGATGGATTTGCGCATGCCCCGTATGGACGGGTTTGAAGCCATTGAAAAAATTCGGGAAAATGCAGCCACTGCGGAAACCCCCATCATCGCCATTTCTGCATGGGCGAGCGGGAAACATCGCAAACGCGCCATGGATGTGGGCGCAACCGAACATTTTACCAAACCTGTGGATTTAAATCGGCTGATGAACACGGTGAAAGCCTACGTTCAGGAAGATTAGTTGCCCTTTTCTCTCCACAGCCGACCGGATTAATTCCGGTCTTTTTTTTGCGTCACAGGTCATTGACAGCCCACACCCTTCGGTGTAAAATGCGCCCGACATTTTTCCCATTCGCAAAGAAGCGAGCGCACAATACTCCTGTGGCACACATCTATAATTTTATTGAAGGGACTTTTCCATGCCCCAAAAAATTCGGCTGGGATTACCCAGCAAAGGCAGGTTGCAGCAAGATAGCCTCGATTTGCTGAAAGCCTGCGACCTGAAAGTCACCCAACAAAACAGTCGCCAATACATCGCCGAGATTGCCGCCCTGCCCGCCGTGGAAGTGTGGTTCCAACGCCCCGCCGACATCGTGCGGCAGGTGCGCAACGGCGATATCGCCCTCGGCATTGCGGGGTACGATATGGTGGCGGAATATCGCGGTGAGGACGACAGCGTCATCGTGATTCATGACGCGCTGGAATTCGGGCAGTGCTCGCTGGAAGTGATTGTGCCGGAACGCTGGACATCCATCCACAGCATCGCCGATTTGGCGGCGCACGCCCGCACCTTCCCCGCCGAATCTCCCATGCGGGTGGTGAGCAAATTTCCGCGCCGCACCGCCGCTTTTTTCAACGACCATGCCATCCCCCACCGGCTGCTGCACGCCGACGGCGCACTGGAAGCCGCGCCCAACATGGGCACGGCGGACATCATCGTCGATTTGGTGCAAACCGGCTTAACCCTGCAAGAAAATCGGTTGAAACAAATTGAGGGCGGACGCATTTTGTCCAGTCAAGCCGTCTTTTTCGGCAACCGAAACGCCCTGCAATCGCAACCGGAAGCGTTGGCGGCGGCGCATCTGCTGCTGGAACGCTTCGAGGCGCATTTGCGGGCGGCGAAACATTACAATATCATCGCCAATGTGCGCGGGGAATCCGCCGAAGCCGTGGCGCGGAAACTGCACCGGTATCCCATCCTGAGCGGGTTGCAGGGTCCGACCATCTCGCCGGTATACCCCAAAACACCCGACAAAAACGGCTGGCACGCCATCAGTTTGGTGGTGCATACCTCGCAACTGCAAACCGCCATCGAACAACTGCGCGCCATCGGCGGCAGCGGGGTGGTGGTGCTGCCCGCGCTGTTCATTTTTGAAGAAGAACCGGAACGGTGGAAGCAGATTCGGCAGAGATTGGAGATTGGAGATTAGATGTTGGAAATTTTCTCTGATTCACCGCTCACCAATTCTCCAATAAACCAATAACTATTTTCATGGAAAATCGAATGATACCTCAAAAACTATTTTTCCCCATCTACACAGCCGACACCGCCCGCAACACCATTCTACGCCGAAAAGCGGTCGGTGAGACGGAACAATCCCCCACGCTGACCGCCGGTATCGCCCGCGTATTCGGCGAGCCGCTGTCGGTGGAAGCGGCGGTCGAGCGCATCCTGCGCGATATTCGCCAACGCGGCGATGCCGCCGTGCGCGAGTGGACTATCCGCATTGACGGCGGCGCACCCGACCCCTTCGCCGTGCCCCGTGCCGAAATCGAAGCGGCATACACCGCCATCGACGCCGACATCCGCGACGCGCTCCAATTTTCCGCCGACCGCATCCGCCAATTCCACGAGCGGCAACCGTCGCAATCGTGGCTTGATTGGCGCGACGATGGCGGCGCGCTGGGGCAGGTGGTTCGCCCGTTGGAACGGGTGGCGGTCTATGCCCCCGGCGGCACCGCCCCCTACCCCAGCACGCTGATTCACACCGCAGTCACGGCGCGGGTGGCGGGCGTGAAAGACGTAGTGGTCGCCACCCCCGCCGGAAAAGACGGGGTCATCGCGCCGGTGCTGCTGGCGGCGGCAAAAATCGCCGGGGCGGATGAAGTGATTGCGCTCGGCGGGGCGCAGGCGGTCGGCGCGCTGGCTTACGGCACGGAATCCATCAAAAAGGTGGATAAAATTGTCGGACCCGGCAACATTTTTGTGGTCACCGCCAAACGGCAGGTGTACGGCGTGGTGGACATCGACGGCTTGCCCGGTCCCACCGAAACGCTGGTCATCGCCGATGGCGACGCCAACCCGGTGCTGGTCGCCGCCGATTTGCTGGCGCAGGCGGAACACGACACCCAAAGCGCGGCAATCCTCATCACCCCCAGCGAAACACTGGCGCGCGCCGTGCAAGCGGAAATCGAAAAACAAGCCCCCGCCCTTTCGCGGCTCAACATCATCACCGAAGCGATGGCGCAGAGCGGCGCGGTCATCTGCGCGGATTTGACCGAAGCGGTGGCGCTGAATAATTTATATGCGCCGGAACACCTCTGTCTGCACGTGCAAAACCCGTGGGAATGGGTGGGGCAGGTGCAGAACGCAGGCGGCATTTTCGTCGGCGAACATACCTACGAGGTTTTGGGCGATTACACCGCCGGACCCACCCACGTCATGCCCACCATGGGCACGGCGCGATTCGCCAGCCCGCTCAATGTGCGCGATTTCACCAAAATCATCAGCGTGTTCGGGTTGTCGGAAGCGGAAGCGAAAGCCATCTCGCCCGCCGCGCAACGGCTGGCAGAAGCGGAAGGACTCACCGCGCACGCCAATTCGGTGCGGGTGCGGAAATAAGCAGGTGAGAGAGTGGGCGGGCGTGAAAGTGTGACGGCACACCCGCTCAACAGAGAGGTTTAACCTATGCCAACGTTCATTCCCGAAAACATCTTTCGCAGTGATGTTGACGAACTCACACCCTATAAACCCGTTGCACCGTTTGATGTGCTGGCGGAACAGCTCGGCATTCCGGTGGAGAAAATCGTCAAACTGGACGCCAACGAAAACCCGTACGGCGCATCGCCGCGCGTGAAAGCCGTGCTGGCGCAATTTCCGTTCCCCCACATCTACCCCGACCCCGCCGCGCGCCATCTGCGGGACGCGCTGAGCGCGTATCTTTCCGTCCCCGCCGAACATATCATCATCGGCAGTGGCGGGGATGAAGTGATTGATATGCTGCTGCGGCTGGTCATCAACCCCGGCGACGCCATCATCAACACCCCGCCGACCTTCGGGATGTATCCCATCAACGCCCGCCTGAACCGCGCCGAAGTCATTGACGTGCCGCGCCGCGCCGATTTTTCGCTCGACGTGCCCGCCATCGAACAAGCGGTGGCGAACAATCCGCGCGCGAAAGTCCTTTTTCTCACTTCGCCGAACAATCCCAATGGCGGCATCACCCCCATGGAAACACTGGAACGGCTGCTCCGTCTGCCCATCCTGATAATGTGGGATGAAGCCTACGCCGAATTTTGCGGACAAAACACCGCGCCGCTCGTGCTCAAACATCCGAACCTGATTGTGCTGCGCACTTTCAGCAAATGGGCGGGACTGGCGGGGCTGCGGCTGGGTTACGGCATCTTCCCCGCCCCCATCGCCGAGATGATGTGGCGGGTGAAATCGCCGTACAACGCGAATGTGTTGGCGCAGGAAGCCGCGCTGGCATCGCTGCAAGATTTGGATTATCTGATGGACACCGTGCAAAAAATCATCGCCGCACGCGACCAATTTTTGCAGGATGTCACCGCCATCGAATGGCTGCACCCGTACCCCAGCCACAGCAACTTTGTGCTGGCGAAAGTCGGTGGCGGGCGCACCGCCGAAGGGGTGCAAAACGCGCTCAAACAGCAGGGCATTTTGGTGCGCAATTACACCCCGTCGGGACTGCGCGGGCATTTGCGCATCGGCATTGGCAAACCGGAAGATATGAAACGATTGCTGGACACGCTGGCAAAGCTGTGAGACTGGAGATTGGTCATTCGTTGACGCGCTGAAACATGATGTATACCTGCTGACGGCTGACGGCTGATTGCTAGCCACTGAAACCTGAGGGACAAAACATTGGACATTGAACCCCGAAACCAAATCGACGCACTTATTTTCGATATGGATGGCGTGCTGGTGGACGTTTCCCGCTCGTATCGCGCCGCCATCATTCGCACCGTGGACATTTATTTTGCCCAGGGATTGCGCCTGCCCGCCAACGGCACGCCCCTTCTCTCCCCCGACGATGTTGCCACCCTGAAAAATGCGGGGGGATTTAATAACGATTGGGACTTGACCGCGGCATTCATCACCTATTTTCTGGACATGCTCCCGCCGATGCACGCCCCCACCCTCCCCCTGCACCGCCGAGTCACCACGATGATGGCGTATCTGGAGATGTGCATGCGCGGCAAAGCGCCCGCTTCCATCGCCGAACTGCGGACGAAAAAGGATGTGCCCGCGCTGGCGAACGCCGTCGCCGATGCCGGCGGCGGATTGGACGGGCTGAAAATCGCGTTGGCACGGAAAAATGCCCACATGGTTTTCTCGCGCGGGGACTTGCGAAAAGAAAATCTCGTCCGGCGCATTTTTCAAGAAATCTATCTGGGCGAAACGCTGTTCGCCGAAATTTACGGCGAAAAGCCCATCATCGTGCGGGAAGCGGGTGTCATCACCGATGAAACCCCGCTGATTGCCCCCGCGACGCTGGCGACGCTGGCGGAAAAAATGCCGCTCGCCATCGCCACCGGACGCCCCCGCGCCGAAGCGGATTTCACCCTGAACCGGCTCGGATTCACCCCGTATTTCGGGGCAATGGTGACGCACGATGATGTGGTTGCGGCGGATGCGCAGGGCAAACCCGACCCGTGGAGTCTGCGCGAAGCGGCGCAACGGCTGACCCCCGCGCCCGCCCGGTGCGCCTACATCGGCGACACGCCGGACGATATTCGCGCCGCCAAAGCCGCCGGATACACCGCCATCGGCGTGCTGGCAACCGCCACCGACCCCGCCGCCCTGCGCGCGCAGTTTGAATCGCTCGGCGCGGACACGGTGCTTGAATCGCCGGATGAGTTGCGGGAATTCGTTGCAGGGTAGCAGGGTTGCAAAGTTGCAGGGTAGCAAGCGTATTGTGTATTGCGTAAAAATACGGGTAGTGGCTCAATCATAAGTGATGGCAACTGTCATTGCGAGCGACGCGAAGCAATCTCCAAGTTTGCCATTCGGAGATTGCTTCGACCCTATGGGTCTCGCAATGACATATCGACCGGATAGGCTGAATAGTGACTCACGTTTCACGCATCACGTTTCACGCATCACAAATAACGGGTGACCTATGACCAATAACCAAGATTCAATCTCCAACAATCGCGCCGCCACCGTCCACCGCAAAACCAAAGAGACGGACATCACCATCACGCTGAATTTGGACGGCAGCGGGCAGGCAGATGTCGCCACCGGCATCGGGTTTTTAGACCACATGCTCGACGCGCTGGCGCGCCATGCCCGCTTCGACCTGACCGTGCGCGCCAAAGGCGACCTGCACATCGACGCGCATCACACGGTGGAAGATGTGGGCATCGTGCTGGGGCAAACGCTGGCGCAGGCGCTCGGCAACAAACGGGGCATCACCCGCATGGGGCACGCCATTGTGCCGATGGATGAATCGTTGGCGCTGGTGGCGGTGGACATTGGCGGACGCGGATATTTTGTGTTCGATGGCGCGTTCTCCACCCCGCACATCGGGCAGATGGCAACCGGTCTCATCCCCCATTTTTTCGAGAGTCTGGCGCACGCGGCAAAACTCAATCTGCACGCGCGGCTTTTGGCAGGCGCGGACGACCATCATCAGGCTGAAGCGCTCTTCAAAGCGTTGGCGCGAGCGTTGAATCAAGCCGTGCGGATTGACCCGCAACTGCGCGGGCGAATTCCCAGCACCAAAGGGAGTATCGAATAATGGCAGACGAAACCATTCCGGGACCGGCGTACCGCATTGAAACGGCGCGGCTGGTTTTGCGCAATTGGAATCCCGCCGATGCGCCGTTGGCACACGCCGCACAAATTGAAAGTTACCATCATTTAAAACGATGGATGCCCTGGGCAAAAGAATCGCTCTCCCTGCAAGAGCAACTGAAATACATCCGCGGCGCGCGCAGCCGATTTGATGCGGGCGAAAGTTTCGCCTTCGGTATTTTTAACCCGGATGAAACCGAAGTGTGGGGCGGGTGCGGATTGCATTTCCGGCAGGGTGCGGGCGTGCTGGAAATCGGATACTGGATTCACGTGAATCAAACCAACAAAGGCTACGCCACCGAGTTGAGCGCCGCGCTGACCCGCGTCGCCTTCACGGTGGAGAACGCCCGCCGCGTGGAAATTCGGTGCGACCCCGCCAACGTGCGCAGCGCCCGCGTGCCGGAAAAGCTCGGTTTCACGCTGGAAGGCACGCTTCGGCAATCGTATCTCGGCGTGGAGAATCGCCCCCGCGACGTGATGGTGTGGGGCATGCTCACCGCCGAAATGACACAATCGCCGGTGGTGAATTTCCCCTGCGCCGCCTTCGACGCGCTGGGGCGAAAACTGTTTTGACCACCGGACGGATACCACACTGAAAACTTTGCATCTTTGACACTTTCCATTATCATGTGCGTATGACCGACACAACATCACTGGTAATTGTAGATTATGGGGTGGGAAACTTCCGCAACGTGCAAAAAGCCTTTGCCGCGGTGGGGGTTGATGCCCCCATCACCGCCAACCCCGCCGACATTGACGCCGCCGACGCGGTGGTGCTGCCCGGCGTCGGCGCGTTTGGCGATGCAATTGCCAATTTACGCCGGCGCGGGCTGGAATCGCCCCTTTTGCGGGCGGCGGAAGCGGGCAAACCGTTCTTCGGCATTTGTGTGGGCATGCAATTATTGTTTGATGAAAGTGATGAAATGGGCGCACACACCGGCTTGGGATTAATCCCCGGTCGCGTCACCCGGTTTCCGCAGGGATTGACCGTGCCGCATATGGGCTGGAATCAAATCGAGCCGGAAGATGATCACCCGCTGCTGGCGGACGTTCCCGCGCTGAGTTTCGCCTATTTTGCCCATTCGTATTTCTGCCAGCCGAAAAACCCCGCGCACATCATCGCCCGCACCGATTACGGCGCGCACTTTTCCAGCGCCGTGTGCCGGGAAAACATTTACGGCATTCAATTTCACCCGGAAAAAAGCCAGCGGGTGGGATTACAAATATTGAAAAATTTTGCAACACTGGTGCATCACCAGACCAACCGGAGGCATTGAGAGGAGTGAATTCATGATTATTTTTCCTGCTATTGATATTCGACGTGGGAACTGTGTGCGATTGTTGCATGGCGACCCTAACAAAGAGACTGTTTACAGCGACGACCCCGCCGAAGTTGCCGCCGCTTATCAGGAACAGGGCGCGCAATGGTTGCACGTGGTCAATTTGGATGGCGCATTCGACGACCCCAGCGGGGATACTGCCACCGACGATGCGATTCAAGCCATTGTTGACCGCGTGGACATCCCCGTGCAGGTGGGCGGCGGCTTGCGCACCTTCGCCGATATTGAATATGTGCTGAACATGGGCGTTTCGCGGGTGGTACTGGGAACCTTCGCCGTGGAGCGGTTGCGCCAACTGCCCGATGTGCTGGGCTGGTTTGGTCCCGAACAAATCATCGTCGGGATTGACGCGCGAGACGGCATGGTTGCCACCCACGGCTGGCAGCAAACCGCCGACGTGACCGCCATCAACTTTGGAAAAGAAATTCAGGCGATGGGCGTCACCACCGTGGTGCATACCGACATCAGCCGCGACGGCGCATTGACCGGCATCAATTTAGCCGCCAGCCAACAGCTCGCCGAAGAAACCGGCTTGAACATTATCCTTTCCGGCGGCGTCGCCACGTTGGACGATGTTCGTCAGGCGGCATCCGGCGGGGATAAAATCGAAGGGCTTATCATCGGGCGGGCGCTGTACACCGGCGCGTTCACCCTGCCGGAAGCGCTGGAAGCGGCGAAATAATGACACCCCCGAAACCGTGGCGCGTGGTTGCCTCGAAATTTCTGCTGAAGCACCCCTACCTGCGGGTGATTGCCGACACGCTGGAACATCCCAGCGACGGGCGGCGCTACCAGCATTTTCTGGTGGACGGCGGACGGCACGCTGTGGCGGTGGTTGCCCTCACCGATGACGGCAACCTGTTGTTGACCCGCCAATATCGCCACGGGGTGAAAGAAATCATCTTCGACCTGCCCGCCGGGCGCGTGGACAGCGACGAGGATTTCATCACCGCAGCGGCGCGGGAATTGGAAGAAGAAACAGGTTATCGCGCCGGGCATATTGAGCCGCTGACTTTTTATAATCAATTCCCCGGCGGCATCACCACCGGCGGCTGGCTCTTTTTCGCCAAAAATCTGGTTCAAACGGGCGAACGCCATCTGGATGAAAATGAAGAGGTGGAAGTGGTGGAAATGCCCGTGGCGGATGTATTGAAATTAATACTGGACAATCGCACCCCCGACGGCTCATTGATGTTGGGGGTGTTGTTTGCCCGAGCGAAAGGGTTAATTTAATTCAAAATTAAAAGTGCAAAATTAAAAATTGCGTTGCAAGCATGTATTTTACGGCGAAAGACATCAACTTTTGCATTTTGAATTTTAGATTTTGAATTTGCATTATGTTAGCAAAACGAATTATCCCCTGTTTAGACGTAAAAAATGGTCGTGTGGTGAAGGGCATCAACTTCCTCAACCTGCGCGACGCGGGCGACCCGGTGGCGCAGGCGCGGGCATACAGCGATGCAGGCGCGGATGAGCTGGTCTTTCTGGACATCAACGCCTCGCACGAGGGGCGCGGGTTGACGCTGGAAATGGCGCGGCAGGTGGCGGAATCGGTGTTCATTCCCTTCACCGTGGGGGGCGGCATCCGCACCGTGGATGATATGCACGCCATCATTTCCACCGGCGCGGATAAAGTCAGCCTGAACACGGCGGCGGTCAAACGCCCGGCAGTCATCACCGAAGGGGCAAAAGCCTTCGGCAGCAACGCCATTGTGATTGCCATTGATGCGCGGCGACGGGTGGACACTGACTCACCGGCGTGGGAAATCACCACCCACGGCGGACGTCGGCGCACCGGCATCGACGCCATCGAATGGGCGCGGGAATGCGAATCGCGCGGCGCGGGCGAAATTCTGCTCACCAGTATGGACGCCGACGGCACGAAAGCGGGTTTCGACGTGGCGCTGACCCGCGCCATCGCCGATGCCGTTTCCATCCCGGTGATTGCGTCGGGGGGCGCGGGAGCGCTCGAACATTTTGCCGCCGCCTTCACCGAAGGGCACGCCGCCGCCGCCCTCGCCGCCAGCCTGTTCCATTTCAAAGAACTCACCATCGCCGAAGTGAAAGACTATCTGCGGGCGCAGGGGATTCACGTGAGACCGGTGGAGTGATTGGTAATTGGAGATTGGTCATTGGTAATTGAAAAAAAACTTCCCCCCCTCAAATGGAATGATGCCGGACTCATCCCCGCGATTGTGCAGGATGCCGACACACTGCAAGTGCTGACGCTGGCGTGGATGAACGCGGAATCGCTGCGGTTGACGCTGGAAACCGGCGAAACATGGTTCTGGAGTCGCTCGCGGCAAGAATTGTGGCACAAAGGCGCCACCAGCGGCAACACCCAAAAAGTCGTCGAACTGTTCTACGATTGCGACAGCGACGCCCTGCTGGTGAAAGTCCGTCCGGCAGGACCCGCCTGCCACACCGGCGCCGTGAGTTGTTTTTTTAATTTGGTTAATCGGTGATTGGTTGATTGGAGATTGGTACTTGGCAGTTAATCTCCAATCTCAAATCGCTAATTTCAAACACCGGAGGTATTTCTATGGCTGTAACAGCAATTGTGGGCGCGCAATGGGGCGACGAAGGCAAAGGTCGGGTGGTGGATTATCTGGCGCAAACCGCCGATATGGTCATCCGTTTTCAGGGCGGCGATAACGCCGGGCACACCGTGGTGAACGATTTCGGCACATTCAAACTGCATCTGGTGCCGTCGGGGATATTCAACCCGCAAACCGTCAACATCATCGGCACGGGGGCGGTGGTGAACCCGCAAAGTTTGCTGGATGAAATGGCAGGGGTGGCGAAAGCCGGCGTCTCCACCGAAAACCTTTTCATCAGCAACCGGGCGCAGATGGTGATGCCCTACCATCAAATGCTGGACGGGTTGCAAGAATCCGCCCGCGCGGAAAAGAAAATCGGCACCACAAAACGGGGCATTGGACCCGCCTATGCCGACAAAGGGGCGCGGCGGGGGCTGCGGCTCGGCGATTTGCTCCACTCCGATTGGTTGAAAGAACGCCTCCGCCCCGCGCTGGAGAACGCCAACCGCGAAATCACCCACTTCGGCGGCGAGCCGCTCTCGCTGAACGTCCTCTTTGAGGAATGTATGGCGTGGCGCGACGCGCTAGGGCATCGCATTGTGGATACCCTGCCGTTGGTGCGGGATGCCTATCGCACCGGAAAATCCATCCTGCTGGAGGGGCAACTCGGCGTGATGCGCGATTTGGATTGGGGCATCTACCCCTATGTGACCTCATCGAACCCCACCGCCAGCTTCGCCCCCAGCGGCGCGGGACTACCGCCGAACAGCATCAACCGGGTCTTCGGGGTGGTGAAGGCATACAGCACCGCCGTCGGCGAAGGTCCCTTCCCCACCGAATTGTTCGATGACAACGGCGCGTTTCTGCGGGAAAAAGGAAACGAATACGGCGCAACCACCGGTCGCCCCCGGCGCTGCGGCTGGTTCGATGGGGTGGCGATTGGTTTTGCCAGCTATCTCAACGGCTTCACCGGGCTGGCAATCACCAAACTGGATGTGCTGGATGGAATGAAGGAACTGAAAATCTGCACCCATTACCGCTTGCCGGACGGCACGTTGATTGATTACGTCCCCGATACGGCAACGCTGGAAACGGTGGAACCCATTTTTGAAACCCATCCGGGTTGGGATGAACCGACCACCGATGTTCGGCGCTGGGATGATTTGCCCGAAAATGCCAAATCGTACCTGAAACGGATTGAAACGCTGGCGGGAACGCCCCTGGCATTCGTTTCCGTCGGCGCAGAACGGGAAGCAATGATTGTGTTGTAGTAGTTTTCAGTTATCGGTAATCAGCGGTCAGCGGTCAGCCTTCATCTGACCGCTGAAAGCTGAGAACTAATCGCTGAAAACTGACTGCTGACCGCTATATCCCGGGAGATACCCTATGTCAAATTTCATCAACACCCTCACAAAAATCATTGAAGACCGGAAAGAAAACCGGAAGCCGGATTCGTATACCAATTATTTGCTCGATAATCCCCAAAAAGCGGCGCAAAAAGTCGGGGAGGAAGCCACGGAAGTGATCATCGCCGCGCTGGCGCAAAGTGATGACCGGTTATTGGATGAAACTGCCGATTTGGTGTATCATACTTTGGTACTACTCAGCACCCGAAATGTCACTTGGGAACAAGTTTTAGCCCGACTGGAAACCCGGCATCATCCGTAAATGCAAAACCGGCAAAAAACCATCAAAGCGCTGCAACGGCAGTTGGAAGCGCATCAAAAAAACCTGAACTTTCTGGAAGAGCAGGAAGCCAAATTCGGACCTCTTGCCGTGCCCGTGGAATTGCACAATCAGTTGGTGAAAGAGCGCGAAATTATTGCCACGCTCACCCTGCGATTGGAACGCCTGCAGCACCTGCAAATCCGCCCCGGCGATACGAGCGCGCGCCTGCTCGCGCTGGCGAAAGCGGGTGTCCCCAGCATCGCGGCGGTGGACAATGATGTCTATTGGCACGGCATCGTCGCGGAAGTTGCCACCGCGTTCAACTTCCCCACCGAAAATTACACTGTGCCCCAGTTGGTGCAGTACACCCAAGAGTTTTGCCGCGCGGGACACCGCATCGCCGTGATTGGGTTGCCCACCCCCACCGAATTTTCGCGCACGGTGAACCTGTCCACATGGACGCGCACCGTTGTCGCCGTGAGCGGAACCATCCCCACCATCCTGCTCACCTGCCGAGAAGCGCGCCCGGTTGCCATTGCCACCCGTTACACCATGCTCAAAAACGGGGTCGCGCCCATTGCCACCATGCAAAAAGAAACCTTCACTTTTGAATGGTTCACCAAAATGTTCAAAAAAGCGCTGGAGGATGGACACACCCCATGAGCCATCACGCCGAAGAGATAAAATCATCACTGCCGACAAAAATTTTCGGGCAGCATGTCACCTATTTCAAATCCACCCATTCCACCAATGAAATATTGAAAACATTGGCGGCGGAAGACGCGCCCGAAGGGGCATTGGTCGTCACGGAAGAGCAGACCGCCGGACGCGGACGATTCTCGCGGACGTGGGTCGCACCCGCACGCAGCAGCCTGCTGATGTCGCTGCTGTTTCGCCCCGCTTTTTTGCCGCCGAACCGCACCCAATGGCTGACGATGCTGTGCGCCCTCGCCGCCACCGATGCCATCCACACCGTCACGGGAATTTCGGCGGGCATCAAATGGCCCAACGATTTGGTTTCCGGCGGGCGAAAGCTGGCGGGGTTTCTGACCGAACTCAGCGTCACGGGGGATACGCTCGATTGGGTGATTGTGGGGATGGGGCTGAATGTGAACCTCGATTTCAGCGCAATGTCGGCGCCGGTGGACGGGCAATTGCTGGCAGAAACCGCCACCAGCCTGCAAATGCTCACCGGCAAACCCGTATCGCGGGCGGCGCTGATGAAAGCCTATCTGCTGCAAGTGGAAGCGCGATATTTGGCGCTGAAAGCGGGGGTATCGCCGTTGGATGAATGGCGCGAGCGGCTGGAAACACTGGGGCAGACAATTTCGGTGCAGATGCCGGACAAACGGCTCACCGGGCGGGCGGAAGGGGTTTCCGCCACCGGCGCGCTGCTGGTTCGGCTGGACGATGGACGGGTGGAAGAAGTGCTGGCGGGGGATGTCAGTTTGCGCGGAGAATAAACCTTCGGGCAGCGAAGCACAGTTGCCGAAAACGTTCGGAACTGCGATTACAAAAAATAGGGGGCACGATGCATCGTGCCCCCACGGTGTTTTAAATGGCAGATTAGCCCATACTTTCTTTCACCAACTGCGCCACTTCGGTGGGCAGGGTTGCCACTTTCACGCCGACAGCTTCCAGCGCTTCGATTTTCTCGGCGGCAGTCCCTTCCCCGCCTTGAATGATGGCGCCGGCGTGCCCCATCCGTTTTCCGGGAGGGGCGGTGCGCCCGGCGATGAACGACGTGACCGGTTTGCTCATATGCTTGGCGATATATTCCGCCGCTTTTTGCTCGGCAGTGCCGCCAATTTCGCCGATGAGTACCACATGTTCCGTGTCGGGGTCGGCTTCAAAGAGCTTCAGCACATCAATGAAATTCGTGCCGATGATGGGGTCGCCGCCGATGCCGATAGCGGTACTCTGCCCCAAATCGAGGTCGGTGAGCGCCTGCACCACTTCATAGGTGAGCGTCCCGCTGCGGCTAACCAGCCCGACTTTGCCCGGTTTGTGGATTTGTGCGGGCATAATGCCGACTTTGGCTTCGCCCGGCGTGATGAGTCCGGGGCAGTTTGGTCCGATGAGGCGGGTATCTTTTTGGTCGAGGAAAGTTCGCACCCGCGCCATATCCAGCACGGGAATGCCTTCGGTGATGCAGATAACCAGCTCAATCCCGGCGTCTGCGGCTTCCATAATCGCGTCGGCGGCAAAACGGGCGGGGACGTAAATGATGGACGTGTTCGCGCCCTGCGTTTCCACCGCTTCTTTCACGGTGTCGAACACGGGCACGCCGAGCGTCCATTCGCCGCCCTTTCCGGGGGTCACACCGGCAACCACATTTGTGCCGTATTCAATCATCTGCTGGGTGTGGAAATTCCCTTCGCGCCCGGTGATGCCCTGCACCACCAGCCGGGTATCTTTGCCAACTAAAATGCTCATGCTTGCCCTCCTTTTGCCATCGCAACCGCCATCTGTGCCGCTTCACCCAACGACTGCGCACTGGGGAAATTGGCAGCCTGCAAAATCGCGCGCCCTTCTTCTTCATTGGTTCCAACCAACCGAGCAACCATGGGGATGTCGGTTTTCACTTCCTGCAATGCTTCCAGAATGCCGTTTGCCACCTCATCACAGCGGGTGATGCCGCCGAAGATGTTGAAGAGCACCGCATTCACTTTGGGGTCGGCTAAAATGATGCGGAGTGCCGCCGCGACTTTGTCGGCTTTTGCGCCGCCGCCGATGTCGAGGAAGTTGGCGGGTTCTGCGCCGTAGTGTTTCACAATATCCATCGTCGCCATCGCCAAGCCTGCGCCGTTGACCATACAACCGATTTCGCCATCGAGCTTCACGAAGCTGAGTCCGGCATCACGGGCAATCCGTTCCGATTCATCTTCTTCCTGCACATCGCGCATCGCTTCCAAATTGGGGTGGCGATAGAGGGCGCTGTCATCCAGCACCATTTTGCCGTCAACCGCCAGCAGTTTCCCTTCGCCGGTCACAACCAACGGGTTGATTTCCGCCAAACTGGCATCCGAATCCACAAAAGCTTGGTACAATCCTTTGGCAATTTTCACAAACTGGTTGATCAATTTCCCGCGCAAGCCGAGGTCAAACGCCAAATTGCGAGCCTGAAAATCAACCATGCCCAGCAAGGGGTCAACCGGCAGGCGGATAATGGCGTCGGGATTTTCTTTCGCCACAACTTCGATTTCCACCCCGCCTTCCGAGGATGCGATGAAAACCGGTTTGTGTACCGCCCGGTCAATGACAATGCCGAGATAAATTTCCTGCTGAATGTCGGCGGCTTCATCAACCAGTACCTTTTCCACGGTCAACCCTTTGATGTCCATGCCCAAAATTTTCTGAGCCACAGCTTCCGCTTCCGCCGGGTCATTCGCCAGTTTCACGCCGCCGGCTTTGCCGCGTCCGCCAACCAGCACTTGGCTTTTCACCACCACGCGCCCGCCGAGTTTCCCGGCGATGGCTTTTGCTTCGGCGGGCGTTGTCGCCACGTCACCATTGGGAATGGGAACCCCATACTGCGCAAAAATGCGTTTACTTTGATATTCGTGTAATTTCACATAACCCTCCTTTGGATTAACAAAAAAATAATCATTGCGGTCAACAGGCTTCGCAAATTTTGGTGAAGGTTTTTCCCCGCCTGATTATAGCACCGCTTGAAATGTGTGCAAAAATTCCCCGCCCATCCTATATCCGCACCCCGATTTTTATGCCCTATTATTGACAGTTCGCCGGTTTTACACTACAATCGGACTGTAGTGCTTTTCTTCAGGTCAAGTGCCTGCCGACATCCGGCGTCTGAAGAACATCGTCGGTGTTCCTCAAAAGGGAGAAAAGGCTCAATGGCACGGAAACGGGCACTTGTTCCGTGTCATCTTTAAATGTTTTGCAGTTCGTATAAGAAGGGTTTGAATGACAAAAAAAGATCGATTAATTGTTGAAGGTACAGTGGTTGAAGCATTACCGAACGCCACGTTCCGAGTGGAATTGGACAACGGGCATAAACTGCTGGCGCATCTCTCCGGAAAAATGCGCAAATATTACATCCGCGTCCTCCTCGGCGACCGGGTGCGTGTGGAATTAACGCCATACGATATGGATCGGGGGCGATTGGTGTATCGCTACCGCACACCGCAAGGCACCCACTAGGACCTTCGCGTTTGTTTACCCAACCAACCCTCGACTCTGACGCCGGGGGTTTTTTGCTTTTCATTTCCCGTGCTTTTCGCAGAAAGGACTTCCCAATGACCAACATGCTCTGGGGCGGACGCTTCTCCGGCGCACCCGACGCACTGATGCGCGCCTTCAACGACAGCATCTCTTTCGACATCCGCCTGTGGGACGCAGACCTCACCGGCAGCGACGCCTACGCGCAGGCACTCGCGCGGGCGGGCATCATCACCCCCGCCGAAGCCGACACCCTGCGCCACGGGCTGAAACAAATCCGCGCCGAATTTGACGACGGGCAGTTCACCCTCGCCGCCGGCGATGAAGACATCCACACCGCCGTTGAACGGCGATTGAAAGAGTTGGTCGGCAATGTGGCGGGCAAACTCCACACCGGACGCTCGCGGAACGACCAAGTTGCCACCGACACCCGCCTCTGGCTGCGCGGCGAAATTTCCGCCCTGCGCACCCACCTGCAAACCTGCCTTTCCGCCATCGTCACCGCCGCCGAAACTCACCTCGACGCCATCATGCCCGGCTACACCCACGTTCAGCAGGCGCAGCCCATCCGCTTCAGCCACTGGCTGCTCAGCTACGGCTGGAAATTCGCCCGCGATTTGGCGCGGCTGGACGACGTGGCGCGCCGGACGAACGTCCTGCCGTTGGGCAGCGGCGCGCTCTCCGGCAACCCCCTGCCCGTCGACCGCCATTTTCTGGCGGAAACCCTCGGCTTTGACGCTATCTCCGAAAACAGCATGGATGCCGTTTCCGACCGCGATTATCTGGTCGATTTCCTCCACTGGGCGAGCCTCACCCAAACGCATCTCAGCTCGCTGGCGGAAGACCTCATCCTTTTCAACAGCACCGAATACGGCTTCATCGAACTTTCGGACGCCTACAGCACCGGCTCCAGCCTGATGCCGCAGAAAAAGAACCCCGACTCGCTGGAGCTGATTCGCGGCAAAACCGGGCGCATCGTCGGGCATCATATGGCGATGCTCACCACCCTCAAAGGACTGCCGTCCACCTACAATAAAGATATGCAGGAAGACAAAGAACCCCTCTTCGACACCGTTGACACCTTGGCGATGACCCTGCCGATTATGGCGGGCGTCATCAACACCATGACCGTCCATCCCGACCGAATGGTGGCGGCGATGTCCAGCCTGCTGCTGGCGACGGAACTCGCGGACTATCTCGTCTCAAAGGGCATGCCCTTCCGCGACGCGCACGACGTCGCCGGGCAGGTGGTGCAACTTTCCCTCGCAACCGAACAACCGCTCTGGTCAATCCCCCTGCCGGCATACAAATCCATCTCGCCCCTTTTCGACCGCGACGTGCATGACTGGCTCAATTTTGAAAGCGCGGTGGAACGCCGCCGAAGTCCCGGCGGCACGGCGAAAGACTCGGTGCTGGCGCAAATCGCCGCGATGAAAACCCTGTTGGCATAACCATGTCCGCTCCGTCATTCTCCGCCATCGGCGCGTGGAACGCCCTGCAATATCGGCTGCATCGCCATTATCTGGGGGGATGGACACTCGCGCGATGGATTGTTCTGGCGTTGTTGGCTGCCCCCGTGCTGGCAATTCCGGGGGGGAGGGCAATGGTCGCCGTTTTAGCGGGATTCAGTGCGGCGGTGCTGCTGGCGTTTTGGGTCACTCGCCGCCGGGGTTACATCCGCTTCGACCCCGACCCCGCCACTGATTTCAGCGCCATCGTCCCGCAAGCCCTCCCCTTCGACGAAAAACTGCCCATCCGGCTCACCGGCACGCTGGCAGTGAGCGGGATGGCGCGGCGCATGGTGTGCGTTTCCGCGCAATATCAAACCTTCCAAACCCGCGAGCGGGCGCTGATGGCGCAAATTCATCCGCACCGCTGGCTGTATCTTTTCCCCGTTTCCGGCACCGAAACGGGCTGGTGGTACGCCTTTTTCACCCCCGACCGTTTGCAGCGCGTGGAATCGGGCTGGCTGCATTTCGGGCGGCATCCGCACCCCGCCATCCGTCTGACCCTCGCCCCGGAAGACTCTTCCGGCGCGCCGGTGGTCTTCCACATCGCCCCCCCCTCCCCCCGCGAAATTTACATACACACACACGCATTGGTCCCCTAGCCCCCTACCGACAGAATTCCGCCATCTAACCCCCCCGGGGGGGGTTTATGAGATGTGGAGTGTGCGTGTTGATGTATCGTTGGATTATGAGGTGAGTT
>JAJRSQ010000132.1 GCA_024278725.1 Chloroflexota bacterium | reverse complement strand
CTCAATCAGTTCGCCCGCTTCCGCAATTAAAAATCCCAGCCCCGCCGAGCCTGCCATGCTGTCAACCACATGGACGGTCACGGTATCGGCGACCCGTTTTGCGGCGAGCGTGGCGCTTTGGACGGTTCCGCTCAATCGTGCTCCGACGTGCCCGGAAATGATGTCGGTGACGCCCTGTTCCTGCGCCAAACGCAGGTACATGGTCTCAAATGCGCCCACCGACGGCTGGGAAGTTTGTGGAAATACGCCGCCGTGCAATACTTTGTCGTAAAATACTTCGGGCTGGATGGTGACGTTTTCCAGAAATGTTTCCGTGCCAAAGTGAATATTAATCGGCACGAGGTGAATGTTGTGTTTTTTTATCAGCGATGCGGGCAAATCGCACGTGCTATCAGAGACAAGTTTAATGGTCATGGCTGTGTTCCAGTGGCTCGATTAATTCCGGGTGCTCCGATAACAAACTTTTCAACGCGACGAGTGTGCGGTGATAGAGTGACTTCACCGCCCCTTCACTGCGATGCAGAATCTCGCCGATTTCCGCGTTTGAAAGCCCGTCAATGAATTTCAGAATGAGCAACTGTTGGCGCACGGGCGGCAATTGCTGAATGGCTTCCAGCAGGATGGCGGTGGCTTCGTTCTGCGCCATATTGTGAAAAGGGTTCGTCTTTTCGTCGCTCACCAATTTGGCATCTTCCAGCATCACCGTCTGCCGTTTTTTTTGGTCGCGGTGCCAATTGGCAACCAAATTGTGGGCAATGCGATACAGCCATGCGGAAAACGGATGCCCTTTGTCCTTATATCTGCCGATGTGGTTGAGCGCTTGATGAAACACTTTGGCGGTTAAATCTTCCGCGTCGCGTTGGTTTCCGGTGCGATAATAAATATAGTTGTAAATTTTGTTCACATATCGCTGGTACAGAATCCCGAAGGCTTCCGGGTCGGTTTTGGCTTGCTCAACCAGTTCTTTTTCGTTTGGATATGCCGTCATAAAAAGTCCGGTTTTTTTGCGGCATCAATGTATGAAACACACTTACCGCAGATTCGATGCGTTTGGTGACGCGGTTACGCTTCCGGCTCAGGGCAGATGCCCGCGCTCAGTAGCCCGGGACCGCCATGGCTGCCCAGCACGGGGCTGATTTCGCCGGAAATTGTGCGGACGATATTGGGGAATGCGGCGAGCACTTGCGCTTCCAGGGCATCCATTTCATCGGGGGCGGCGGCGTGCATCACGCCCAGTTGCACGGGTTGTTCCGGATTGGGCACGCTGGCTCGCAATTCTTTGATGATGCGTGCCAGCGCTTTGCGTTTGCTGCGCACGCGGTCGAAGGGTTGCAGCACGCCGTCGGTGACGGATAAAATCGGTTTGATGTTCAAGATGCTGCCCAAAAATGCTGAAGCCGCCCCGATGCGTCCGCCGCGCCGCAGGTATTCGAGGGTGTCAACCACAAAAAATATTCGCATATTGAGACGCATATGTTCCAGCCGCGCCAGAATTTCATCCATAGATTTCCCCGCCAGCGCCATATCGGAGGCGGTGGCAACCATCAACCCCAACCCCAACGCCAGTGATTGGCTATCAAAAACGGTCACGGAAATATCGGAGACAAGTTTGACGGCAGTTTGGGCGGAGTTGAATGTGCCGCTCAATTTACCGGAGAGAGTGACGACCAGCAATTCGTCGCCGGGCGCAGCGATATTTTCATACACGGTTTTGAAATCCCCCGCCGCCGGTTGCGAGGTGGAGGGAAAGGCGGTTTTGTCGGTTGTGATGCGCCGGTAAAATTCTTCGTTGGTGATGCCCGTGAGTTCATCGTATGATTCCGTGTCGCCGAAATTCACCTTCAGATGAACGAGGGGAATGTTGCGTTCAGTTAAAAAATCCGGTGGCAGCGCGCAGGTTGAATCGGTGATAATTTTTATCATAGTACCCCCTTTATGCGGAAAAAAAGACTATCGTCAATAGCGATAGTCCATTTTAATGAAGAAATGCTATTTTAGCCAATATCAGCTTCCGACAATGTTCAGCATCACCAGCAGTAAAGGGCAGACTAAAACCATCATCAGGGCGAATAAACCTACGCCAAGCCCAATCCAGTTTGGGGTGGGCGTGCGCTCCGTCCAGGGGATTGCCCCGGTTCCGGCGCGCGACGGGGGGGGAAGGGTGTTTGGCATGTCCGGGATGGCATCGAGGGTGCGCAGTTCCGCCCATGCCTGGTTTTGCGAAAGTTCGTCGCTGGCATATTGAGTTGCGCCGCGCAGGGCGTAAATCGCTTCTTTGGTTTGCCCTTTGGCTTTGTGCGCCAACCCCATGTTGACATATGCCGGTCCGAAGGTCGGGTCTGCTTTCAGCGCCAGCCGATAGCGCGCAATGGCATCATCGAATTGATGATTGCGATGGTATTCCAACCCTTGTTGAAAATGGATGTCGGCGATGGTTTGTTTTTTGGTGGGTTTGACTTCCGGCTCGATGAAGGGTTCCAGCTTGGGCGGGTATGGGTCATCCTGCGTTAATTCCGACAGACGGCGTTCCCGCAACACGCCCATAAAACTCAGAACGGCAGAGAAGCCATCGAAGGGGGGAAGGGGGATGAGGCTGATGATGCCGAGCGTGAAGTTCGCCATCCACACCCGATTGGTGATGACCACCAACCAGAGGATGGCGTTTTGGGCGGGCGTTGCCCCGAAGATGGCGGGGTCGGTGGTGCGGGTGAAAAAGATGATGTCGTTCATCTGCCGCCCGTCGATGACATGTGCGCTGCGCAGGATTGCCAGCAGCCCCAACCCCAGCAAAAAAACGCCGACGGTCATCGCCAGATTTGCCACCGGTCCGGCGAGCGATACCAGCAGGGTGTCGAGATAGCGGTCTTTAAAGTTGCGCGGGTTGAATTGCATCGGTTTGGGCCAGCCCACTCCGAACAGCACAAATAAAGTTGCGCCCATCCATGATACGTGTTTGAGCGGATTGGCGGTGATGTTCCCTTTTTCAACTTGCGTGGTGTCCCCTAAAAAATACGCGGTAATGCTGTGCCCCAGTTCATGGATGGTGAATGCCACCAGCAAGCCGGGGATAATCAGCAGATGATACCAATCAAAATTTTGCAGGAACGACCATGAACCATCCATAATTATTGTGCTTCAACTCCATCTGTTTCCAAAACAAACGGCGCTTCCACCACCTGCACTAATTTTTGCCGGTAAATCATTTCTGCATACGCTGTATACACGCTGCCGATTTGCGGTTCGCGGATGTGCAGCGTGATGTCCAGCTCCGGGTCACGGTGCTCAATAATCATCGCATGCGCCACCGATTGCCGGTTCGCGTCTACCAGATTCACTTCCACCACCGGAAACTTGCTCTGCTCAAATGCCGACATATCTTCCGGCGCTTCGGGCGGCGGCGCGGGGGTGGTGGGCGCAGGAGGCGGCTCAACATTCAGCGAAATTTTCGGCAGGTTGTTGCCATCATTGAAATTGACCATACACCCGATGCCGTGCTGTTCCGGCAGATTAATGGTTTTGAGATGAATGGATACCCGGCGGGCATCAAGCACGGTCGGCGTGACTGTTTCAAACTGCGGTACGTCCGTCATAAAAAATCTCCAAAGTTTTTTCGGTGGAGATTATACCACAGCGGCAAACCCCGTCAAAGGGATGGACATTCGATACAACCAATTTTGATTTCGTGCGGGCGTGTTTTAGAATACCCCCGTATGAGATGACGCAAATTTTTCCGAATTATCAAAACATTGAGGCAGGTTATGACCCAAGAGACATTGAAAGCCCGCGCGGCGGCACAGGCGGTGGAAGCCATCGCCGATGGTATGGTCGTCGGGCTGGGAACCGGCTCCACCACCCGCTTCGCCGTTGATATGATTGGCGAAAGGGTGCAATCGGGGGCGTTGAAGGATATTCTCGGCGTTCCCACTTCCGAGGCGACGGCACAGCAGGCGACGGCGCTCGGTATTCCGCTGGTATCACTGGCGGATGTGCCCCGCATTGATGTGGCAATTGACGGCGCGGATGAAGTGGATCCCCAACTCAACCTCACCAAAGGTTGGGGCGGCGCGCTGGTGCGGGAAAAGCTGGTGGAAATGCACGCCGAACGGCTCATCATCATTGTGGATGATTCCAAACTGGTGCGGAAACTCGGTACGCGCGGTCCCCTGCCGGTGGAAGTGACCCCCTTCGGCTGGGAAATTCAGGCGCGTTGGCTGGCGGAAACGCTCGGTTGCCGGGTGGAACGCCGGATGGATGACGGCTCGCCATATATCACCGACAACCGGAATTTTATTTTACACTGCCATTTTTCGGCGGGCATTGACGACCCGTCGGCGGTGGCGCAGGCTTTGGCGGGGCGCACCGGCGTTGTGGGGCACGGACTTTTCCTCAACATGGCAACCGATGTGATTGTCGCCGCACCGGATGGTATTCGGCGGATGAGGCGCGCATGAACGCCCCGACCGATGTTTCGCCGTCGCCTGCTGTGCCCAAACCGTGGGACAGCGTGGGGCTTGTTTTTGTGCAGATGCTCACCCTGCTGGTGTTGTCGCTGGGGTTGAGTTTGGTCAACGGGTTTTTGGATTTCGGGCAGAACGGGCTGATGGTTTTCACCCTGCTGGGCGAAATTCTGCTGTTATTCCCGCTGATGGTCTGGGTGCGTCTGCGGCGGTTTTCATGGCGTGAAACGTTTTCCGTGCGTCCGGTTGCGTGGAAAATGATTGGGCTGGCGGTGGGATTGGGCGTGCTGGCGTGGCCCCTCGCCACGGCGGCATCGCTCCCTTTTGAGTGGGCGTTGTCAAAAATTGGTCCCGCGCCGGAACTTCCCGTGCCGGAGAATCTCTTTCAGATTTTTGTGTTGGGGTTCACGGTGATGGTTGCCGCACCGCTGGTGGAAGAGCCAATGTTCCGTGGATTCGTTCTGCGCGGCTGGCTGTCGGTGAGCCGTTGGGCGGCGATTGCCGTCAGCGGGGTGCTGTTCGGCATGCTGCACGGGCAACTGGCGGGATTGGTGGCGCTGGCGCTGGTGGGTATTTTGCTCGGCACGGTTGCCGTGCGCACCAGCTCCACCATCCCCGCGATGGTGCTGCACGGCACATTCAACGCCATCAGCTTTGTTTTTTTGCTGAATGATGCGCGGTTGGGCTGGCTCGACGATGGCGACGTGCTGATTATCGCGGCGGCGGTATTGCCCCTTTTCATTTGGTTGATGATTGCGTTTTTCCGCAGCACCCGCCCCGAAACCCCTGCCCGCATTGTCCACAGCGCCCCGGAATGGACGCTGGTGGCGCTCGGTGGTGTTTTGGTGATGGGGCTTTTCGGCGTGTTTGCGGCGCTCGATATTGTGAGCCGGTTGCTGCCGCCGGTGTTGCGCGGGTTTTAAAAGAAGAAGACCCGCGCTGCCACGACACGGGTCTTACAGGAGGGAGGGAGGAGGGTTCCTTTGAGGAAAAAATTGGAACCTTCAAACTACAATTAACAGTATACCCTGTGCAAATTAAATTTAAATAAAAAAAAGATTAATGGGAGATTAAAAAATTCTGTGTGGAAACAATTTCTTGCCGGTGCGATAATTTTGTTCGCCGTGGTTGGCTGCGGGGGAAATGAAAAACCGGCGAGCATCACCGTCTCCGCCGCGTCGAATCTCATTCCCGCGTTTGAGGAAATGGGACGCGCATTTGAAGCGGAAACCGGCATCCGAGTGACCTATAATTTCGGCAGCAGCGGTAAACTCGCCCAGCAGATTGACCAGGGTGCGCCCGCCGATGTTTTCGCCGCCGCCAACGTGGATTACGTGACGCAGCTCGCGGCGAAAGGCATCATTGACCCCGCGTCGCAGCGGAATTACGCGCGCGGGCGGCTGGTGCTGTGGAGCCGGGACGCTTCCGCCGTGCCGTCATCCCCTGCCGAACTGACCGCCGACCGCTTTGCGCGCGTCGCCATTGCCAACCCGGAACATGCCCCGTATGGCGTGGTGGCGAAATCGGTGCTGCAGCGCGCCGGCGTTTGGGACGCGCTGCAACCGAAGTTGGTCTTCGCCAACGATGTGCGGCAGACGCTCACCTATGCCCAATCCGGCGATGTTTCGGTGGCGCTGGTGCCGCTGTCGCTGGTGATTCATCTGGATGACGGGGGGTACACTTTGGTGGATGATACCCTGCACGCGCCCATCAATCAGGCGTTGGGCATCGTCGAAAATACTGCCCGCCCCGCTGAAGCCCGCAAATTCGCGGCATTTGTGCTGAGCGATGCGGGACAATCAATTCTGGAAAAATATGGCTATGAATCTGTCCAATAATGGAGACCGGCGATGCCCTGGCAACCGCTGATTTTATCGTTGCAGGTTGCCGCCGCCGCCACGGTGATTGCTGTGCTGACCGGGCTGACGCTGGCACTGTGGCTCGCCAAAAAAGAATTTCGCGGTAAAAGTGTGGTGGAAACCGCGTTGAACTTGCCCCTGATTCTGCCGCCCACCGTGCTGGGCTATTATCTGCTGTTGGTGCTGGGGCGCAGTGGACCGTTGTATCCGCTGGGCGTGCGCATCGTGTTCACGTGGGGCGCGGCGGTGATTGCTTCGGCGGTGGTGGCGCTGCCCCTTTTCGTGCAGTCCAGCCGCGCGGCAATTGCCGCCGTTGACCCCATGCTGGAAAAAGCCGCCGGGTCGCTCGGCGCGCCGCCGTGGCGAGTGCTGCTCGATGTCACCCTGCCGTTGTCGTGGCGGGGAATTCTGGCGGGCACGATGCTGGCATTCGCCCGCAGTTTCGGGGAATTCGGCGCGACATTGATGGTGGCGGGCAATATCCCCGGCAAAACTCAAACCCTGCCGCTGGCAATTTACGATTTGGTGCAAGCCAATAAACTGGCTGAAGCGAACAGCGCCGTCCTGCTGATGACGGCGGTAGCGTTTGGACTCTTGTTTTTGGTGCGCCATCTGGAAAAACGCGCCAATTCAAAACGGGGGACGCATGCTTAGGGTGAACATCGAAAAACATCTGCCCGATTTTTCACTGCGGGTGACGTTTGAGGCGCACAACGAATTTCTGGTGCTGTTCGGACCATCGGGCGCGGGCAAAAGTCTTACTCTCGGCAGTATTGCCGGGCTGGTCAGACCCGATGCGGGCAAAATTCAGTTGGATGACCACCTGCTGTTCCGCCATCCCGACGTGTTTGTGCCGATTCACCGGCGCGGTATCGGGGTGGTTTTTCAGGGATATGCCCTCTTCCCCCATATGACGGTGGCGCAAAATGTGGCGTATGGCTTGCGTTACATGCAGGGGCGCGGTGCGCGGGTGATGGACATGCTGCATCGCCTGCATTTGGATGAATTGGCGCACCGATACCCGCACCAGCTTTCGGGGGGACAGCAGCAGCGGGTGGCGCTGGGGCGCGCGCTGATTGTGAAACCGTCGCTGTTGCTGCTGGATGAGCCGTTTTCCGCGCTCGATATGGCGGTGCGCGAGCGGTTGCAGGCGGACATCGTGCAGATTCAACGGGATTTGCAACTGACGGTGATGGTCATCACCCATAATTTGGATGATGCATTTGTGCTGGGTGACAAACTGGCGGTTTTAAAAGATGGTGCGATTTTGCAATTGGGCGCGATTGGCGAGGTTTATAATTCCCCCGCCACGGCGGCGGTGGCGGAAATTTTGGGGGTGTCGAATATCTGGCGGGGCAAAGTGGCATCATCGGCAGAGGATGGGGTGGATATTCAGTGGGGAAACTGTCGGGTGCGCAGTCAGCCTGCGCCGGTTTCAGTGGGGGAGGCGGTGACATTTTACATCCGCCCGGAAGATGTGAAAGTGATTCGCCCGCAAAGACCGATTGCGCCCGCGCTCCGCGCCAATATGTTCGATGCCCGTATCACCCATTTTTCGCACCGGGGGGGGACGGTGGTGATGACGGTTGTCGCGCCGGAGTTGCCCGCGCCGGTGCATCTGCGTTTTCCGCAGCGCGGGTATCGGGGGTTGAATTTGCGGGAGGGGGGCGCGGTGCAGGTGTCGCTGCGGATGGACGCGGTGCGCATTCTGCCGCCCGGTTGAGGCTACCACACCCGGCAGATGAAGCCTTTGAGATACGCCGATTCGGGGAAGGTGAGCGAAATCGGGTGGTCGCTGCCCTGATGTAGGTGTTCCAGAATTTGCACGTCTCGTTTGGCGTCCACTGCCGCGCCGAAAAGAATTTTTTGGAACAATCCGGCGTCAATTGCCCCGGAGCAGGAAAAAGTTGCCAGAATCCCGCCGGGGCGGAGCAGTTTCATCGCCAGTAAATTAATATCTTTGTAGCCCCGGCTGGCGGATTGCACCTGTTTGGCGCTGCGGGCGAATTTCGGCGGGTCGAGGATGATGACATCGAAAGTCCAGCGTTGGTCGCGGTAGGCGCGCAACAGCTCGAAGGCATCGGCGACGGCGTAAATGTCGTCGCGCTCGTCGAAGCCGTTGAGCCACATATTTTGTTCCGCCAGGGTGTGCGCCGCTTCCGAAGTATCCACGTTCATGATGCGTCCGGCGTTCGCCGCCGCCGCGTAAACGCTGAAGCCGCCGGAGTAGCTGAAGGTGTTCAGCACTTCTTTCCCCCCCACATACGGCATAATCCGCCGCCGGCTGTCGCGCTGGTCTAAAAAGAAGCCCGTTTTCTGCCCCGCTTTCACATCCACTAGAAAACGCAAGCTGTTTTCTTCAATTTCAATCCGGTCGGGCGGAATTTCCCCCCACAGCGGTCCGGTGACGGGAACCAGTCCTTCCAGTTCGCGGGTGTACGTGTCCGACCGCTCGTAGATGCCCTGCGGCGCGGTATGTTCGGTCAGCGCGTCGATGATGGCGTTTTTGTGCCGTTCCGCCGCCACGGAGAGGAATTGCGCCACCAGCCACGGTCCGTATTTGTCAACAATCAAGCCGGGCAAACCGTCCGCTTCGGCGTGGATGAGCCGGTACGCGGAAGTGCGGGGGTCGGCGGCGAGGGCGGCGCGTCCGTCAATGGCGCGTTTGACCCGCCTCTGCCAAAAGTCGCTGTTGATGGCTTCATCGTGCCGCCAGGTGAGGATTCGCACCCGAATTTGTGAGCGCAGGCTGATGACGCCGCGTGCCAGAAAGCGCGCGTTTTTGTCCCACACGTCCACCACATCGCCGTTTTGCGGCGTCCCTTCCATGCGCTGAATGGCGCCGGAATAAATCCACGGGTGGCGATTGATAATTGATTTCTCTCGGTTTTTTTTCAGGATGACCTGGCAAGTGATCATTGTACCCTCGTTGGGCTTCCGGAGTAACAGCCGATTTCGCCAGAGGAAATGGCTGCCGATGGGTGAGTGTATGCTTTTGAGTATGGTAACGGATGCGCCGCATTCCGTCAAGTGGGAAATCCGTCAGGGGGGGGGGCGATTAATCCACCGCCAATTTGACCACCGTCACCCCGTCGCCGCCTTCGCCGTCCGCGCCGTTACGCGCCGATGTCACCAGCGGATGCCCGCGCAATGCCTCGCGGACGGCTTTGCGCAGCACGCCCGTCCCTTTGCCATGCACAATCCGCACGAAGG
>JAJRSQ010000131.1 GCA_024278725.1 Chloroflexota bacterium | reverse complement strand
GGCACGCTGCAGCGTGCCCCTACGACGCCACCGATTTTCGTTAAAACCGGAAGAAAGTGCGTAAGAGTGGCTCGCAAATCGCCCCTGCGGCGTGAAATCATGAAAACCGGCAACCTTAAAATTTACTTTGCAACAGCCGTGCCGTTTACGGATTCTCTATTGACTCCACGGCGATTGACAGTTAAAATAATATCATAGAGAATCGGATAAAAATGGAATCGACTGACATAAAACGAACAGAGGCTGAGTTACAGGCAGAAATCAATCGGTTGCGTCAACGATTGGCGGAACTTGAAACCGAAAAAAAAGCTACTCCCTCGGAATCGTCCCTCCCGTGGTTGGATTATTTAAAATCCCTGGCGAAAACGATACCGCACGGGATTCTCTTCGAGTCCCCACAACGCACGGTTCTGCTGGCGAACCAAGCCTTTTGCGACCTGTTCGGTGTGCCATCCCCTGAAGCCATTGAACATGCGGATTGTGTCGCCGTCGCGGAAGCCTCCAAATCCCTGTTTGAAAATCCCACCGCATTCATAAACGATATTGAAATGACCGTCGCCGCGCGCGAGCCGGTTTCCGCGCATATTTTGCGCCTGGCAGACGGGCGCAGTTTGTCCAGAGGTTATACCCCCATAAATTCGGATGATGAATTTGTGGGGCATCTGTGGGTGTACCGGGATGTCACCGAGCGGTTGGCGCAGATGCAAAAAGTGCGAGAAGATGAACGCCGCCACCGCGAATTTTCATCGTTGGTGCGGTTGATGGCGGACAACATCCCCGATATGATTTGGGCAAAAGATATGGAAAACAGATATATCTTTGCCAACAAAGCTTTGTGCGAAAATTTGCTGAACGCCCGCGATACCCGGGAGCCCATCGGCAAAACGGATTTGTTTTTTGAAGCGCGGGAACGCGCCGCCCACCCCGAAAACCCTGACTGGCACACCTTTGGCAGAACGTGCGCCGATTCGGACGCAAAGGTGATGCGCAGCAAACGCCCGCTGCGTTTTGAGGAATGTGGCAATGTGAGGGGCAAGCGCCTGTGTCTGGATGTTCACAAAGCACCCATTTTCAATGATGCCGGTGAAATGATCGGTACGGTGGGGGTGGGGCGTGATGTGACCCGCGAACGGGAAATTGAACGGAACTTGCGCCAAACGCAGGAACTTTTCCGGCGGGTGGTGGAAGAGTCCAATGAGGGAATTTGCATTACGGATGAAAGTGGCGTAATTATTGTGTGGAACGAAGCGCAAGCCCAAATCACCGGACGTTGCGCCGAGGATGCGCTCGGCAAATCGGCGGCGGATGTTCAATTTGAAATATTGCCGCCCGCGGCTCAAACGCCGGAAGCGCGCCGGCGAGTTATGGCGAGATTGGCGCAAGTCCTCAAAACGGGCGAACACCCCGCTCTGTATAAAATCCGTCGTTTTACAGTGGCACAGCCGGGTGAAAAAAGAGACAAAGTGGTGGAAGAAGCCACTTTCACCATCAAAACAGAGAAGGGATATAAGCTGGTCAGCCTCAACCGGGATGTGACCGAACAAGTTGCGCTGGAACAGCGTATGAGCCTGTTGTCCGGCGCGGTGGAGAGTGCCGACGAAAATATTGTGATTACCGACCACGATGGCGTGATTGAATATGTCAACCCCACCTTTGAGCGCCTGACGGGCTACACCCTCGCCGAGGTGGTCGGGAAAACCCCGCGTGTGCTTAAATCGGGTGAACACTCCCGTCGTTTTTATGAAAAGTTGTGGGATACGATTTTGGCAGGAAAAGTTTATCGGGGCGTTTTCATCAATCGAAAGAAGAACGGCGAGCATTACGCCGAAGAGAAAATCATCACCCCGATTTTTGACCAATGCGGCGAGATAACCCATTTTGTTTCCACCGGCAGAGACATCACCGACCGTTTGGCAATGGAAAAAGCATTGCAGCAAAGCCAAGCCCGCTACCGGCAAGCGACCGACGCCGGAAATGTGGGAATATTTGAATGGGATGTTCAAACCGGCGAGATGTATATTGACCCCCATTTGAAAGCAATACTGGGATATAAAGACGATGAAATCCGCAACCATATTGATGCTTGGCTGGATATCGTTCACCCGGATGATGTTGCGAATTTCATGAAACGTATGCCGCTCTTCTTGACCACCGATGAGCCGGTATATGAAACACAATATCGGGTGTATCATAAAGACGGGTCAATCCGCTGGCTTTTGATGCGCAGTTCCGGAATGAAAAATGAAGCGGGCGACGTTGTGCGAATGGTGGGAACTTACACCGATATTACCGAACTGGTGGAAGCGCGGTTGCAGGCGGAAACCCTCCGTGAAGTGACGCTGGCGCTGGTCTCGCATACGGATGTGGATGCGATTTTGCATGAGGTATTCGTGCAGGCGGAAAGGTTGCTGCGATATACCTCCGCCAACATTGCGCTGATAGAAGGCGACCATCTGAAAGTTGTGGCGAGTACCGGCTATGAACAATACGATTGTGAAGCGTTCATAAACCGGCTGGAACAGCCCATCAATGAGTATCCCATCACCTATACCCCTCTGCGCACCAAAAAACCCATCGTTATCCCCGATGTGCGGGCGGAACCGAGCTGGCATGTTTTTGAACCGACCGCATGGATACATGGGTATATCGGGTTGCCATTAATTGTGCATGATACCGTGTTGGGGTTACTGCGCTTCGATTTTGACACCCCAAACGCCATTTCTGCCGATGCCGCCGAACGATTGCAGCCCCTGGCGATTGCGACCGCCATTGCCATTGACCATGCGAAATTGCTGGCGCAAACCCAAAAACGCGCCGAACAGCTCGCTTTGGTGCACACCGTTGGCGGGCAGGTGAACCGGCTGTTGAGCATCAACGATATTTTGGAAATTACCGCCACGCTGGTACACCGGACGCTCAATTATGATGTGGTGCAGGTGGTGGTAGTGGACGCCGACAACGGTGTGTTGCGGTTTTTGCATCGGGCGGGATTGCCGCCGCAGAGAAAACAGCGAAAAACACAATCAATCACGCAAGGCATCCTCGGCAGAGCCGTGCGCACGCGGAAAACCCAATGGGTCAACGATACCGCCGCCGACCCCGACTATCTGGTCTGCTCGGTGGATGCCCGCTCGGAAATCTCCGTGCCGATTTTTGTGGGCGATGAGATTTTCGGGGTGCTGGACGTGAACGCCCGCCCCGCCCATGCTTTCGATGCCTCGGATGTGCTGGCGCTTGAAGCGCTGGCGAAACAACTGGGCATCATTCTGGAAAATGCCAGCCTCTTCCGGCAAACAAAACAGGATGCGGAAACGAAGACGATACTCTTGCAGGAAGTGAATCATCGGGTGAAAAACAATCTGGCGGCAATCATCGGGCTGTTGTATATCGAAAAACGCCAGCACAACATCGCTTCGCCCGCCGATTTCAAAATGGTGATGGACGACCTCATCAATCGGGTGCGGGGGATGGCAACCGCGCATCAATTGCTCTCCGCCTCGGAATGGCAGCCCGTTTCGCTGTTTGAGCTGGTGAAACAGACCATCAAAAACGTCACCTGCTCGATGCCCGCCGCCGAATTCGTGCGAGTGCATATCTCTCCCACCCCTTTGAAGGTTGTGGCGGCACAAGCCCCGAACATCGCGCTGATAATTAATGAACTCGCCACCAACACCATCAAATACGGGTTGAAAGGTGTTGCTGAACCGATGATTGATGTCTCCATCAGCCGGGATGGCGACGACATCATCGTCAGATTTAAGGATAATGGACCCGGATTTGATGAAGCGGTCATAAGGATGGAAGCGCACAATATCGGGCTGGATTTGGTAAAAAATATGGCGGAAAACGCGCTGATGGGCTCTTTTGCGTTGGAAAATGACGACGGCGCGGTGACAATCCTTCGTTTCCCCCTCCGTACGCATCTGTAACCCACACACAAATTCTTGGACAAAAATATGGAAAACACACCGCAACAATCATCAACCATTTTTGATTTGAATTTGAACAAAATTCTGGTGGTTGATGACACCATTGAAAACCTGCAATTGCTGAAACTTGTTTTTCGCAGAAGCGAATTTCAAATTATCACCGCGCACAACGGCGTGGAAGGGCTGGAAAAAGCGCGCGCCGAAATGCCCTTTTTGGTGCTGAGTGATATTCAAATGCCGAAGATGGACGGATACACCTTTTGCCGCGAGTTGAAATCAAACGACCCCACCCGGCTCATTTCGGTGATTTTCATCACTTCGCACAACAGCTCCGGCGAACAAGTTTCCAAAGGGCTGGAAATGGGTGCGGATGAATACATCACCCGTCCCATTGAACGCAGTGAATTGCTGGCGCGGGTGCGGGCGGTGGCGCGGCTCAAACGCGCGGAGCTTGCCGCTCAACATGAGGCGGAACAAAAAACGCGGGAAAACAAAGAACTGACCCGCATCAACGAGCTGGTGGAAGAGAAAGTGATGCAGCGCACCCGCGAATTGTTGCAGGAAAAAACCAAGCTGGAGACCATCCTGAAGGCAATGGCAGATGGCGTGCTGGTGCTGGATGTGCATCGGCGCGTGCTGACCGCCAATAATGTGGCGGCGACGCTGTTGGCGCTCCCCCCGGCGGTGTCGGGGATGTCCATTGATGATGACGCGCTCAACTCAGTTTTATGGGACAATATCCGTCGTCTTGTGGATGAAAATACCCAAAACAGCGAATTTGTGCAGATAACCCAACCGGACAACACAACCTTTTCGGTGCAAATCCATGCCTCGCAGGTTTGAATGGATGATGAACTTGCCGGCTGGGTCATCGTGCTGAATGACATCACCCCCATTTTTGAAGCGGAAAAAATGAAAGTGCGATTTATGACCGGCGTGACGCATGAGTTGAAAACGCCGTTGTCCATCATTCGACTGCACACCAACAATATTTTGCAATACGATGACCGTTTATCTACGGAAAAACGTACAGCGCTTTTGTTGAGCATTCGCAACCAAACCGATTTGCTCGTGTCATTAATAGATGATGTCCTCACATTGGCGCGTTTGGATGCCGGAATGAAACTCGAGACCGGGGAAGCCACCGATTGGGTTGAAGTTATTTCGCGGGAAGTGGCTAAAGTTTTACCCCTGGCTGCCGATAAACAGATAAAGGTGAAGTGGGCTCCGAGCCGGGAGACCTTGTTGGTAAACGTGCCCGCCGACAAACTGGCGCTGGTGGTGGGGAACCTGATAGAAAACGCCATAAAATATACCCCCGTCGGTGGTGGCGACATCATCGTTACGGCGCACAAACAACCGAATGAGGCACGACCCCAGGCGCGATTTTCGGTGAAAGACGCGGGCATCGGTATCGCCCCGGCAGACCATCAACGGATATTTGACCGTTTCTTCCGCGCCGACACTGCACATACCATCCCCGGTACAGGGTTGGGGCTGGCAATTGTTAAAGAAATAGTGATGGCGCACGGCGGAGACATTACCGTCAAAAGCGAGGCGGGACACGGTAGCGAGTTCACCGTGTTGTTGCCGTTATTGGCTGTGGACGCATCCACACCAGACAGAGAGTGATACGTGCAGAAATTGCGGATATTTGTGGTCGTTTTAATTGCCGGGCTGTCGTTTTTTTTCAACATTGAACGGTTGGACTTCGGCGAAACCAATATCATCAATATTGCCTCTTTCGTGTACGTCTTGGGCTTTTTGGCGGTTGGGCTTACACTTGCGATTCCGCAATTGCAGTACATCAAATTATCCGCCGCGATGACCCTTTGGGGGGCAATATACATTTTGGCGAAGGCGTTTATTTTCAACCAGCGCCCGTTCATTGGGGGGATATACACCTACCTTTCCGTCACGGAATTGGCAATGTTGCTAGCGCTGGTGTGGATGGCATATCAGGTGAGCGGAGCAACGCAGGCGTTTGAAGATGCCGTCGAGAAAATCACCTTGGGGCGAGCAGAGGGTGCGCACGTGAAAGACCTCGCCGACGCGCAGGACGATATTCGCCGCGAAATGTTTCGCAGCCGGCATTACAATCGCCCCCTGGGGGTGATTGCCGTTCAGCCTAATCTGGACATCACCAATCCCGATGCCCACCGCATCATCCGTGAAGCGCAGGCGGCGATGGTCAACAGCTATATCATCAACAACGTTGCCAACACGCTACAAAAATATTTACGTCCCACCGATATGATTTTGGAAGACCGGGAAACGCAACGTTTTTACATCATCTGTCCGGAAACCCCATTGAACGACTTAAAAATACTGCTGGAATATGTGCAGGATGTGACCACCGAAGAGTTGGGCGTCACGGCGACGTGCGGGTTCGCCACATTCCCCGATGAAGCGGTGGTTTTTGAAGACCTGCTCGACAAATCGGTCGGGCGGTTGCGTGTACAAACACCCGCAGAGACGGCACAGGAGAACGTATGACTCATTCAGAAATACAACCCACATCTGCCCGCATTATGATTGTGGACGACAACCCCGAATTCCTCAACGGGTTGGCGCTCACGCTGGAAATGGAAAACTACACCGTCATCTCGGCGCCGGACGGAACCCGGGCGTTGGAAATGCTGGAGCGCGCACTTTCGGAGGGGAACGGCGCATCACAACTCCCCGATTTGATTTTAACAGACATCATGATGCCCGGTATGGACGGGTACGCTTTTTATGAACGAGTGCGCGCCAACCCGTACACCAATCACATTCCCATCATCTTTTTAACCGCCAAAGATTCCAGCGATGATATTCAATACGGCAAATCGCTGGGCAGTGAAGATTATCTGACCAAATTGGCGTCCACGGAAGAAATTCTGGCGAGCGTTCGCGGCAAGTTAACCCGCATTCAGCAGCGTCGGGAATTGTTGGGAATGGTGAACAATTCGGCGGCAAAAACGGAAAAAAGCACGGACGAATCCACGCCCATCCGGTGGAATTTAATTGTGCTGGTGATTGTTTTTATTGTACTGTTTGCAATTTTCGGGTGGGGGATTGCCACCATTATGGGGATTTTGTAGTTTTGGCGAGCGATAATGGCACAATTATTTTTTGATGAACCGGCGGCTCAACGGAATATCAACACCGAATTGGATTTTTTGCGCTTCAAACGGCTGGTGGCGAAAAAATATCCGTGGCTGGCGCGATATGCCCGCAAGAAATCCGTTGTGCCCGAAAGAATTTTTCTGGCGCTCAAACGACTGGTGGATTTGACGGCGGTCATTGCGATGCTCCCCTTCGTTCTGCCGGTCTTTGCGCTGGTCGCTGCCATCATCAAACTGGAAGACCCGAAAGGGCAAGTGTTCTTCCTGCAAAAACGGACGGGCAGATACGGCAGGCGCTTCGATATGTATAAATTTCGGACGATGGTGCATAACGCCGAGGCGCTGAAAGAAAAGTACGCCCATCTGAATGAATTGCAGTGGCCCGATTTCAAAATAAAAAACGACCCGCGCGTGACGCGCATCGGGCGCATCTTGCGCAAAACCAGCCTCGACGAGTTGCCGCAATTGTTGAATGTGTTAAAAAACGAAATGAGTTTGGTGGGTCCGCGTCCCACATCCTTCAGCCCGGACACATATAAATTGTGGCAAACCGCCCGTTTGGATATCAAACCGGGCATCACCGGCTTATGGCAAATCATCGGACGCGGCGAAATGGAATTTACGGACAGAGTGCATTTGGATATATTTTATATCGAGCATCGCTCAATCATGTTCGATGTTGAAATTTTGGTGCGGACGGTTCTAGCGGTATTTGCCCGGCGCGGAACGCATTAAGCGCAGCGACTTTATCGCAAAGGCAGAAAAAGATGGAAATTCGAGAATATCTTGACATCTTAAAACGGGGTTGGTGGGTTGTGGTGGCAATGGTGTTGCTGATAACCGGCATCGGCGTTTATTATAGCTATGCCCAAACCCCGATTTACGAATCGACCACCAATTTTGTGGTCAATCCAACTCTGCGGGTCAATGAAATGGGCGACGTTTTGTACAGCCTCGACACCCTTGCCAGCCGCACCACGCTAGCAACCACGTATGCCAATGTGCTCGCCAGCCGCACCACAGTTCAGACCGCCGCCTCGAAGCTGGGCGTTTCCCCGGCATTGATGGAAGATTATGTGGTATCGGCGGTGGTGTTGCCCGATTCAAACATCATTCAATTGACGGTGCAGGGTCCCTCGCCGGACCTTGCCGCCGATTTGGCAAACGCCATCGGCAGAACGGGCGAGCAGAATGTGCGCAATCTGCAGGAAATTTACGAGTTGCGTCTGGTGGACACCGCCGTGCCCAATTATGAACCCGTCTCGCCAAATCACCCCATCGATATTACCCTCAGCATTATGGTCGGTATTGCGGGCGGGCTGGCGTTTATCACCCTGCGGGAAATCCTGACCCAAGCCTTCGAGCTTCCGCAAACGGGCGCGACGCCCGGCTCGGCGCAACCGGCGGCGACACTCGGCTCTCCGCTTGACCCGATTCCGCTACCGGAGACGTTCCACACAGAGCCACCCACCGAACCCGAAAATGCGTCCAATGGGAATTCACCGCCATCCGAAAAGAAGAAATCGAAAAAGAAAAAATCCCCCTCATCAAAAGTTGATTGAAACGCATGTCAAACGGCTTTCCCCGGATAGATCGCAAATTATATATCAACATCGTCAGCTTTGTGGCGGCGATGGCACTTTCATTAATGCTGTTGGTGCTATTAATCGGCTTCCGGGATTCTCGCATCGGATTGCTGGCTATCGGCGGTATGGGGGGCGTTGCGTTGGGCGTGACAATTTTTTTCTACCCGGAAGTGGGGGCGTATGTGCTGGCGGTGACGGTTTTTTCCAACGTGTCATCCATCTTCACCGATAACGGCTTGCCGGGCATCAATAAACCGCTGGTGTTGCTGACCTTTGTGAGCATTGTGGCGGGGCGATTCGTGCGCCGGCAGCCCTTTCGCGTGCAGCGCACGGAGTGGTTTTTGTTCGCCTATACCGGGGTGGTGCTGGCATCCACATTTTTTGCCAAAGACCGCGCAGAGGCAATTGATGCCTTCATCACCATTGTGAAGGATGTATTAATCGTCGTGACGCTGGTGTATGCGCTGCAAACGCCGCGCCAATGGAAAATCACCATTTGGTTGATGATTGCCACCACCACGGCGATGGCGCTGCTGGGGTCGTTTCAGGCGCTCACGGGCAGTTTCAGCCAGACGTTTGGCGGATTCGCCACCATCACCCCCGACGTTGACCAGATGCGCCTCTCCGGTCCCGTGGGCGACCCCAACTTCTGGGGGCAGATTCTGGACGCGGTATTGGCATTGGCGCTGTATCGCTTTATCACCGAAAAATCGTTTCGGCAGAAGCTGGCGGGTGGCATTGCCACCGCGATTCTCCTCTTCGCCGTGGTGAATACATATAGCCGGGGCGCATTTATTGCCCTGGCGCTGATTTTCCTGCTCACCGGCATTCAACGGCGAATAAACCTGAAAAAACTGGTGATTATCCTCGCCGTGGTGATGCTCGCCCTGCCGGTGGCGATGACCGTTTTGCCCAAAGGCTTCACCGAGCGCATGCAGACGCTCACCGCGTTTACCGGCAACGATAAAACCCCTGCCGTGCGGCAGGACGCTTCTTTTCAGGGGCGCACCAGCGAGATGCTTTCCGGGCTGCTGATGTTTTTAGACCATCCCATTTTGGGCGTGGGCGTGGGCAATTTCGAGGTCAATTATCAGGATTATGCCCGCCGTTTGGGGCTGGAATTCCGCACCGAAATCCGGCAGGCACATTCGCTGTACGTGGAAATCATCGCCGAAACGGGCATTTTGGGAATATCGGCTTTTTTGGCGGTGCTCATCTCGCTGTTCGCCCGCATGAAACGCAGTTCCCGGGAATTGAGCGACGCGCATGACAATTGGCTTGAATGGATGGCATCGTTGGAAATTGCCACGATTTCATATTTGACCACCAGTATTTTTTTGCATGGCGATTTTTTCCGCTATCTGATGTTTCTGGTGGCGATGGGGATTGCCGCCGGGCATATCAGCCATAAACTGTGGGAAAAACACACGAAAGAAAACAGACCGATTGCGGCAGTGGCGAGATGATGGAACCGGACACAATGCCCTCCGACAACAAAATACTGGCGAAAAAATCGGTGATGGGGGTGTTTTGGAATTACGCCTCCTTCGGGTTGGGCAAAGCGCTGGTTTTCATCACCACCGCCATTCTGGCGCGATTGCTCACCCCCGATGATTTCGGGCTGGTGGCGTTTGCCACGTTGGCAATCAGCTACCTTTCCATTTTGAAGGATATGGGGCTGGGTGCGGCGCTCATTCACCGGCAGGAAGACCCGGAAGAAACGGCGAACACTGTTTTCACCCTGAATTTTCTGCTGGGCATCACCCTGACCGCCATCACGGCGATTGCCGCACCCTGGGTGGCGGCATTTTTCCGCGAGCCGCAGGTTGTGCCCCTTTTGCGCTGGCTGAGCCTGACCTTTGTGCTCAATTCGTTGGGCGCCATCCACATCATCCGTTTGCAGCGCGAACTGAATTTCCGGCGCAAGCTCATCCCCGATTTGGGGCGTGCGGTCATCAAAGGCGGCGTTTCCATCGGGATGGCGTTGCTGGGTTTTGGTGTTTGGGCGCTGGTGGTGGGGCAACTGGCGGGCGTGCTGGCATCGGTGGGGTTGGCATGGGTGGCATTCCCGTGGCGACCCCGCCTGCGCATCATTGCCGCGCAGGTGAAAAGCCTGCTGCGCTACGGGTTGTCGGTAGTGGGGGTGGACGCGTTTACCATTGCCACCGATAATTTCGACTATATTATTGTGGGGCGTTTTTTTGGCGATACGGCGCTGGGTATTTACACGCTGGCGTTTCGGCTGCCGGAACTGCTGGTTCTCAACCCGTTGTGGGTGATGGCGGGCGCGATTTTTCCGGCATATTCCAAAATTCAAAACCAGCCGGCGTTGTTGCGAAAAGGATTTTTGACCACCGTCCGCGTGGTGGAAATGGTGAGCGTGCCGCTGGCGCTGGGGTTGGCTGTCGCCGCCGACCCGCTGGTGCGCACGGTTTTCGGCGAGCAGTGGCTTTCCGCCATTCCCATTGTGCGCATTCTGGCGCTTTTTGTGCTGGTGCGTTCCATCGGATTCAATGCCGGAGACGTTTACAAAGCCATCGGACGCCCGGATGTGCTGGTGAAGCTGGAAGTGTTGAATATGATGGTACTCGTGCCCGCGCTGTGGTTCGGCGCGCGGTACGGGCTGGTGGGCATCGCCTGGGGGCATCTGGGGGCGAGTGTGGTGCGTATGGTGGCGGATTTGCTGGTTGCCGCCAAATTGGTGGATATTCGTTTGCGGGAATTGCTGGCGCAACTCATCCCCTCTTTTTTGGCGGGAATGATATTGCTGCTGTTGGCTGTCCCTGTTTTGTGGGCAACCATCGGACTTTCGCCTGTGGTGCGGTTGGTGTTGGTGGGCGGTGCGGGCGCATTGGGATATATCATCCCGTTATGGTTTTTGGAGCGTGAAACGATGCAAAAATTATTTTCAACGCTGGGATTTTTGAAAGGCAAAAAAACAGCCGTGGCGGGATTGTTGCTGGCGGCAACCTTGCTGGCGACCCAACTCATCGCGCCGCCTTCCGCGTTGGCGCAAGCACCCGCGGAAACAACGCCGACGCCCACCGTTGCCCCGACGACCGGGTTGGCGCAGAAAGCCGCCACCGACCTGACGCTGGCTCAGTTGGATTATGCCGACATTGAGTTACGCTCTCCCATTGACCAGCAAACCTATCAATTCGGATTGCCCTATCGCTGGCAAATTCTGCCCGAGGTGAGCTACATTGACCTGCGATACAGCCTCCAATTTCAGGGCGGCAATATGGGCGCATCGGCGACGGAGAACCGGCAAGTGGATGCGCTCGTCAACGTGTTTTACAATGATGAACTGATTGACTCGTTTTCGCCCTATGCCGGGCAAAACCAGCAGCGACGCATCCCCATCCCCGCCAAAGCGCTCACCGGCAACCAGCGGCAAACATTGCGCGTGGTGTATCTCAGCGGCAATTGTACCGTCAACCGGGGGGTGTCGGTGCTGTTGCTCAGCCGCGACACCCTTTTGCATTACGAATATACCCTCGCGCCGGTTGTGGTTGACTTGGCGGAATTCCCGCGTCCGGTCATTCAGGATTTATTCGAGCCGGAGCCGGTGCTGTTCATCCTGCCCGATGATTATTCCGATGCCGACCTGACTGCCGCCGCATCGGTGGCGGCGACGTTGGGGCAGGTGACGTTCAACAACCTCGCCCTGAATGTTGCCACTGCCGGTACGGTTACTCCGGCGATGCTGGCTTCTGCCAGCGCCATCATCATCGGCACCCCCGCTGAAAATTCTTTTTTGCAAAAATTGTACCAACAAAAAAAACTGCCCACACGACTGCTGCCGGACGGGGCGACCCTCACCGCCGCCGACGGGCGAGCCATCGCCGACACGGAAGGGGTGATTCAGGAAATCCCCTCGGAGTACAGCGCCGATTATGTGTATCTGACGGTGACGGGCAACACCGACGAGGCGGTCATCACCGCCGCGCACGCCCTGTCCACCCTTTCGCCCCGGTATGGGTTCATCGGCAACTTGGTGGTGGTCGAAGAATTCCGCGACAATGCCACCGTCGCCGCACCCCCCGACGACATCTTCCCGCTGACCGATTTCGGGTTCAAAGATACCACCTTTTACGGTTTCAATCGCTATTCGACCGGCGTGAAATTCTTTGTCCCCTACAACTGGGAAATACTCGATGACCCTTCCTTCACCCTGAGCTACGCCTATTCAACCAACCTCACGCCGGTGGAATCGGGCTTGACGGTGAAATTGAACGGCAATCCGGTGGGCAGCGCACCGATTGATGTGCAGGAAAATGGCGTGCATGAAACGGTCATCAAACTCAATAAAGATGATTTCATCCCCGGCACATTCAACCAACTGACTTTTGACGCAATCCTCAACATTGAAACGCCCGAATGTACCCTGCCGGAACTTGATTTGGGTTGGTTGCGCATCGATGAAAAAAGCGCGCTCTATTTGCCCCACAAAGAAACGGATGCCGTGCGGGTGAATGCCTCGTTGAATGATGTCTTCAACCGTTTTTTCTCGCGGCAGGATTTGAGCGACCTGCTGATTGCCATGCCGCAAAAACCCCTTCCGGCGGAACTGCTCGGTATGCTGAAGACCACCGCTTACCTCGGCGGCTTCACCACCGGACCGAGCTTCTCTCCGCTGGTTTCGCGCCAAGTGATGAGCGATACCCAAAACACGCCGTATCATGTCATCGCCTTTGGGCGGCTCACCGCCAACAAATTCATCGCGCAGATAAACAATCGCCTGCCGCAGCCGTTTGTGGAAAATGAAGACGCTTTGCGCCAGCAAGTGGGGGATGTGGTCTACCGCCTGCCGAATAATTTCAGCATCGGGTTGCTGGAAATCATCCCCGCCCCGTGGAACCCCGGTAAAGCGGTGCTGGTTGCCACCGGAACCACCACCGAAGGCGTGACCAGCGCCATCGACACCCTGTTCAACGACCAAATTTATTATGAGTTGGACGGCGACATCGCCTACATCAACGGCAAGCGGGTGGAAACATACGAATCGACGCAATTTGTGCGCCAGCCGCTCGAAACAGCGGTTGAGAAACTTTCGCCCACCCCGGTGGAACTGGAAAAAATCACCCCCACCCCCGCGCCGCCGATTGCCGGAGTGACCCCCGTCCCCACGGATGTCATCACCCGCACCACGCCCCTCAAAGATTACACCCCGCCGCCGTCGCAAGCGCCCACTATTTTATCCGCCGTGCTGATTGCGTTGGGCGTGCTGGTGGCGCTCGTCGGGGCGGTGCTGTCATGGCGGAAAAGCAGGTCGAAATGAGCGGAAAAATCATTGCGCCGCGCAAGCGCATCGTTTTTCTGATTGACGGGCTGGGTTTGGGCGGCGCGGAGCGACTGCTGGTGATTTATCTGCAATACCTCGACCGCGCCCGTTTTGAGCCGCGCGTTTGTGTGATGCAGGTGAAAAACGGCAACCCGATAGCGGCGGAAATCGAAAAACTGGGTGTGCCGATTGACACCGTGCCGGTGAAACGACTCGCCGACCCCCGCGCACTGCCCCGTCTGCTGGGGTATCTGCGCCGGATGCGCCCCGCCGTGTTGCACACTCAGCTTGAATTCGCCGACACGCTCGGTTGCACCGCCGCGAAAATGCTCGGCATTCCGACCGTCTCAACCCTGCACACCGCCGACGCGCCCCAAAAGGGCGAAAAAAGTTACCGGCGGCTCAAATTGCGCTGGTGGATTCTGCGGCACATCGCCACCCGCGTGATTGCCGTCTCGGAGGGGACGCGCCGCCACCATCTGCGCGTCGGAAAATTGCCGCCGGAAAAAGTGGTCACGCTCCACAACGGCATCGACCTTTCCCGCTTCACCCCCATCCCCCCCGCCAAAACGGCGGCACTGCGCGCGTCCCTCGGCATCCCCGCCGATGCGCCCCTCCTCATCACGGTGGCGGTGTTGCGCCCGCCGAAGGGGATTCAATTTTTGCTCGAAGCATTGCCCGATATTTTGAAGGTTGTGCCGGAAACCCGTTACCTGATTGTGGGGGATGGCGACCATCGGGAAAAATTAAAAAGCATTGCCGCCGAAAAAGGCGTGTCCGACCGGGTGATTTTTGCCGGTTCGCGGCGCAACATTCCGCCGTTGCTGGCTGCCGCCGATATTTTTGTCCTCCCCACGCTGACGGAAGCCCTGCCCACCGTTCTCGCCGAAGCGATGGCGGCGGAAAAGCCCATCGTTGCCGGCGATGTGGGAGGTGTGCCGGAAATGGTGGACGACGGGCGCAACGGGTTGCTCGTCCCCCCCGCCGACCCCCGCGCCCTGACCGATGCGTGCGTGAAACTGCTCGAAAATCCTGAACGTGCGCGGGAGATGGGGCGCACCGGGCGGAAAATTGTGGCGGAACGGTTCGATATTCGGCGGCAGGTGCGGCGGCTGGAAGAACTCTATCTGGATGTGTGCGGGGAGAGATGAGATGCCATTGAACCTTTTTGTGGTGGAACCGATGGGCACGGGCGGGATGATCCATTACGCCTACCAGCTTTGCACCGCGCTGGCAAACGAGCCGAATGTGCGGGTGACGCTGGTGACCCCCCGCGATTACGAACTGGACGCATTTCCGCACAATTTCACGGTGGAAAAACGGCTCGATTTGTGGCAGATGTTC
>JAJRSQ010000130.1 GCA_024278725.1 Chloroflexota bacterium | reverse complement strand
GGTTCATCCCGACCACGGTTTGCTCAACCGTTTGCGCGCCGTTATGCGCGGTTTGAGCCGCGCGCGCCGCCCCCGCCGCGCCGGCTTGGGTGTTCTGCGCCACTTGGGTGATGGCGGCGTTAATTTCTTCGGCGATGGTTGCCGCCTGATTGACCGCTTCCGATTGCGTTTGCGCCCCTCGGGCAATGTCGTGGATTGCGCCCAACATCTGTTCGATGGCGTTGGCGGTGGTGTCGAGGGTGTGCGCCTGCGCCTGCAACTGTTCGGTGAGCTGTTCCATGCGGGCGGAAACATCCAGCGTGGCGTTGCGCGAATCCGCGGTCATTTCCGAAAGGTCGGCGCTGGCGGCGGCAACCTGCGTCGCCTCTGTTTGCAGATTGCCAATCAGAAACTGCAATGAGTTGACCATTTGCAGCAGGCTTTGCCCCAGTTTGTCGTTTGCCGATGAAAGGGAGACATGCACGCCCAAATTCCCGTCGGCGATGGATGCGGTGATGGCTTCGATGTTCCGCAGATATTCCAGCATCGCCGAGACGGCGCGCATCATTTCCGCGATTTCGTCCTTTCCGCGTACGGCAATCTCTTCATCGAGCGATAAATCGCCCCCGGCAATTTTCTCGCTGATATGGGCGATGTCGTTGATGGGTTTGACCAGCCATCTGAAGACCGCCCGGATGAACAGCATGCTCACCGCCAAACTGCCGACGAAAAAGACGGCTGCCGTCACCGGCGTGAGTCCGAATTGCATGAACATCATTCCCAGCAAAAAAGCGACGGCGATGGTGGGGGAGGTCATCAGCAGAATTTTGGTTGCCAGCCCTTTGCGCGAAAGATAATATGCGAATCCATTGACGATAGCCATCGTCACGACGGCTTCAATCGCAATTTTTATTAAATCGGAGCTTTGCATGGCGCCTCCTGTGTGACTGAAAAAGAGAGTGCATTTTTGCACCAATATTATTATCGGTCAAACAGGGATGATTTGCCATAAATTTAACGTAAATATTTTCGGCGGGGGTTATTCTGCGCCGGTTGCGGCGGGGAGGGTGAAACAAAATGCCGCGCCGAAGTCGTCGCGGTCATCCACCCAGATTTTGCCGCCCATAGTTTGGACGGCTAATTTGCAGAAGGTCAATCCCAGCCCGACGCCGTTCCGAATTTTACCGAGGTCGGTCTGGGTATCAAGTTGGGCGAAGCGCTCGAAAATCAGGTTGCGGTGCTGAGGCGGAATGCCTTCGCCGTGGTCTGCCACACAAATTTCCACCATTTCGTCCGTGTGGCTGGCGATGATTGAGATTGTTTCATTTTCCGGGGAATATTTGACGGCATTGTCCAGTAAATTTTCAATGACCCGCTGGAGCATCACCGGGTCAGCCATAATGTCGGGCAGGGTGGGGGGAATTTCGACGATGGCTTCAACGCGGTTCATTTTCAGGAGGGGACCCAGGGTTGCCAGACTCTCAGCCAGCAGTTCCGGCAAGGAGACGGGTTCGCGTTCCAGCACCCACTGGTTGTTTTCCAACTTGTGTTCATCCAGCAGGGTGTGGGTGAGCCGCTGCATTTGCCCCGCCGCCGCCATGCCGCCATCGATAATTCTGCGGCTCACATCGGTGATGGTGTTGCCGGGATCCATGGTTATGAACTGGAGCGCGCCAATCATCGCGCTGAGCGGCGCTTTCAAATCATGCACCACCATGCCGGTGAGCGTTTCTTTCAGGTCGCTCAATTCGTGCAGTCGGTGATTCACAAATTCAAGCTCTTCTTTTTGCGCCAGAAATGCCTGTCGCGCCTCCACCAATTCCGCATTCAGCCGGGTGATTTGTTCCGAAAGAAAATCCGCGCGTTTTTTCGCCTGGCGGTAATCAATCAGACTTTCCACCAGCCGCAACACCTGCCACGGCGATATGGGGGGCACGATGGTGAAATCAACATCGCGCAGGTACGGCGGGGCGATGTCGCCGGGGGGAGCAATCACCACCAGATTGAAAATCGGATTCTGCTCGCGCAGGGTGGAAAAAACTTCCCACGCCGACGGGGTGAGGAATGCCTCATCAACAATTAAAACGGAGGGCGGATAATTGCGGATTTTCTCCACGGGCTTGATGAATTGCGGATAGCCGTAGGCATTGTATTGCTGTTCTTTCAGCAGCGCGACCACCGCCTCTCGGGCTGTGTCATCCTTCGAGATGATGAGGATGCCGGGTCCGGCGGGGCGGGGCGTGTGGGCGGGAGCGAGGTTCATTTCGATATATTGCAGGAATTGGCGCATATTGAGCGGCTTGGAAAAATACGCCCGATACAGTGAGTGCGATGAGCCGCCGGGTTGCCAATGCGGGGTGGCGTCGGGGATGGACAGCGCGGTGATGACCACGCGGGGAATCTCGCGGGTGACGGGGGCGGCTTGCAACTGCCGGATGACTTCAAAGCCGTCCACGCCCGGCAAAAGAATTTCCAGCACGATGAGGTCGGGGGCTTCTGTGCGCGCCAGCCGCAGTCCGGCGTCGCCATCGGCGGCGATGAGTACGGTGTGCCCGGCGCGGGAAAGGCTGATTTGCAGCATTTCCAGCGTTTTCGTATCCTGGTCAATCAGCAGAATTTTCACGCGGGGCTCCTTTTTGGGCGGTTGGCGTGATGGTTGCTGTGGCAGTGACGGCGGTTGTGGCGCGGAGGGTCGGCGGAATGACCCAGCGCGGCGCACGACTTTCATGGTTCGCGGTCAGCGGTTCGGCTTCCCCGCCGATGTCCGGCAAAAAGTACAAATCATTGTGATACACAAAAATCGTTCCGGTTGCACCTTTTGGGTGGGTGAGTTCCGGGAAACTGATGGCAGGTTCTTCCTTCACCGGAAAGACGATTTCGGGATTGCTCCCGTCGGAGTCTACATGTATAAGTTTATACCGACTGGTGACAGAACGCAAGGGGAGCAGCGCTTGCCCGTAAAAAATACCCCTCTCCGTCCAAATCGGGTTGCTCCACATCCCCACCTGCGCGGCGAGATTCGCCTTGATGCTGCCGTCTGCCGCCAAAATCCACAGGTCGAATTGCTGCCCGGCTTCGGGTGTTTCGTCTCCCGGCGGCTCGCCGTGAATCACCGTGACGATGAAACGGCTGTCGGGCGACCACGCCACGGTGGGGACCCACACCCATTCGCTGTTGGTCTGATAGGGGACAAAGGTCATCAGTGTTTCCAATGTGCCGCTGATGACATCAATCACCCCGACTTCTCCGGCGGTGGCATAGGCGAATTTCGTCCCGTCGGGCGACCAGCGGAAGGTTGTGCCCCACCACGCATACAGTCCACGGGTGTTGGGGGGCACAATTTGCCGGGCGGTGGAGATGGGGGTGGTGGTATCCCACAGCCACAAATCGTTTTGCGCGCGCCAGCCCGGTTGGTTCGGCGAGCGGTCGGCGGTGCTGTAGGCGATGCGGGTATCGGTGATGAGGGGCGAATATTCGGCATACAGCACGCCCTGCACGGGGAGCGATACCGGCGGCTCGCCCACAATGCGGGTGTCAAGCTGCCACAACTCGTTCAGGGGGGCGTCGATGGTGTCGGTGGTGGTGCGGGAAAACAGCAGGCGCGTTCCGGTGGGCGACAGGGCAAAAACGTGCCCGTCCAAATCGCCGCTGGTGGTGAGCAATCGGCGGGCGGTGCTGTTCTCTTTCATCAGCCAGGCATTGCCGCCGGAAATGTAGGTCACACTCCCGCCGAATGTCACCGGCGAAACGTCGCCTGCGCCGCCGATGATTAAAATTTCTTCCACCGGCGGCTCAACCACCATCCGCGAAATTTCCGTGCGCGAAACCTCAACGCCATCCTCCAGCGTGATTTTCGTCACCACCCGTTCCTTGCCGTTAACGCCCAACTGCGCCAGCCGTTGTTCCCCCTCCGGCAGGGCTTCATTCTGCACAATCCGCTGTTCAAAGGGGATGGTGTTGGTGATGGTTTCGGTCTTCTCCGTCACCCGAATCACCTTAATGGTCATTTCCGGTTGGATGAGGACATATAAATCCGGCTCCACGCGGTCTAAATCGCCCAGCGTGATATTCGTTTCCTGCAAAACCTGCCCGATGGTGTTGGCGCTGGTGAGATGGGTGAGCATGCCGTGGTCAACTTCCACGTACACGCGCACATCGCCGCGCTGGCATGCGCTGAGGGCGAGCAAAAGCGCGAGCGTCAACAGCGGGATGATTTTGTTTCGCAGGGTTCGGGTTTCAAATTTCAAGGTTAGCTGCCTAATGTATTCATCAACAGACTTGCTGATATGGTGGTCGGATATACCCCCCGATTCCGGGACACCCTCATTCCTCTTGGGTCATTTGTTGCAATTCATAAAGTTTGTTCAATGCCTCCAGCGGCGACATTTCCTCGATTTTCAACGCTTGCAGTGTTTCCACTACCGGATGTGTTTCCGGGGCGAGGAAGGATAATTGCACCCCGCTGAACGAATCTCGGATGCGTTCCTGCTCCGCCACCCGCGCCGAGTCGTTTTCCAGCGTCAGCAATATTTCGCGGGCGCGGTTGATGACCGGCTTGGGGATGCCCGCCAATTGCGCCACGTGTACCCCGTAACTTTTGTCTGCCCCGCCGGGGATGATTTTGTGCAGAAAGACCACCTGCCCGTCGTTGTCCGCCACCGAGACGTTGTAATTTCGCACGTGGGGCAGATAATTTTCCAGCGCCACCAATTCGTGATAGTGGGTGGCGAAGAGCGTTTTTGCGCGCAGATGCGGGTTGTTGTGGATATATTCCACAATGGCGCGGGCGATTGCCAGCCCGTCGTAGGTGCTGGTTCCGCGCCCGATTTCATCCAGAATGAGCAGGCTTTTCGGCGTACTCTGAGAGAGGAGCGCCGCCGTCTCCACCATTTCCACCATAAAGGTACTTTGCCCGGCGTGAATTTCGTCCTGCGCGCCGATGCGGGTGAAAATGCGGTCAACAATGCCGATGGTGGCGCGTTCGGCGGGCACAAATGAGCCGATTTGCGCCATCAGCACAATCAGCGCGACCTGTCGCAGTAAAGTCGATTTCCCGCTCATATTCGGACCGGTGATAATCCAAATCAGGTCGTCGTCGGATAGAAACGTATCGTTGGGCACAAACCCCGCGCCCGTCTCCCGCACCGTTTCTTCCACCACCGGATGCCGCCCGCCCACGATGTCCAGCGTGCCGTCATCGGTCAGAGTGGGGCGGACGTAATTTTTTCCCGCCGCCACTTTCCCCAGCGCCAGATACACGTCGAGTTTCGCCAGCGTTTCAGCGGTGCGGTACAACGTTTTGTGGTGCGCCGCCACCTGTGCCACCACTTCCTGAAACACGCGGGATTCAATTTCAAGCTGGCGTTCTTCGGCGTTTAGAATCAGGCTTTCATACTCTTTCAATTCCGGAGTGATGAACCGTTCCGCATTCACCAGTGTTTGTTTGCGGATATATTCCGGCGGCGCGAGATGCGCATTCGATTTGGTGATTTCGATATAATAGCCGAAAACTTTGTTGAACCCGACCTTCAATTTTGGGATGCCCGTGCGGGCGCGTTCCGTTTTTTCGAGTTCGGCAATCCACCGGCGCGCCCCCCGCGAGCCGTTCAGCACCGCGTCCAACTCGTCGGAGAAGCCGGGGCGGATGACGCCCCCTTTTGAAAGCTGACCGGGGTCGTCCACAATGGCTTGCGCCAGCAGCGTCACCACTTCCGGCAGGGGATGCAATCCCTCCGCCAGCGCCATCAGCGGGGGGGATTGGGTGTTCTGCAGCGCGGAAATCAGCGCGGGGATATTTTCCAGACTGCGGCGCACATCCACCAGATTGCGCGGATGGGCGATGCCCTGCAAAAGGCGGCTCGTCAGCCGTTCAATGTCGGCAATACCTTTTAAATGGCTCTGTATTTCTGCCCGGATGGCGGTGCCGGCGAAAAATGCCTCTACCGCGTCCAGCCGCTCATTCAGCGCGGCAACGTCGAGCAGGGGTTGCTGAAGCCACGCGCGCAGCAAACGTCCGCCCATGGGGGTGATGGTGTCGTCCAGCACATCCACCAGCGAGCCTCTGCCGGATTCGCCGCGCAGGGTGTGCGTCAATTCCAGATTGCGGCGGGTATGGCTGTCGAGCACCATGAAATTGCGGGTGCTGTAATAGCGCAATCCGACAATTTGTGCTAGTGTTCCTTTTTGGGTTTGGATGAGATATTGCAGGATGGCGCCGGCGGCTTGGACGGCGGGCGTTTTTCCGCCCAGCCCGAACCCGTCGAGCGTTTGCACATCGAAGTGTGTTTGCAGGGTTTGAGCGGCTTTTTCCGGCTCGAAGCGCCAGCGTTCCAGCTCGGTGACGGGGCAGGCGATGGTATCCGGCGGGCGTGCCCCTTCCGCCAGAATGAGTTCCGCCGGGTTGAGCCGCGCCAGCTCATCGCCCACCAGCCGTGAGAGATTGTCCCCTGCCAGCACGGTGGCGGCAAACTCGCCGGTGGTGATGTCAACATACGCCAGCCCGACGCGCGTGGATTGCGGCGGTTGAAAAAGGCACGCCAGAAAATTGTGTTCTTTCGCTTCCAGCAGCGCCGGTTCAACCACGGTGCCGGGGGTGACCACGCGCACCACTTCGCGGGGCATCAGCCCGTTGACGGTATTTTTGCCCACCTGTTCGCAGATGGCAACTTTGTATCCCGCCTTCACCAGCCGGGCAATATAGCTTTCCGCCGCGTGATGCGGCACGCCTGCCATCGGCACTTTGTTCCCTTTTCCGGCTTCACGCGCGGTGAGTACCAAATTCAATTCTTTGGCGATGGTGTGGGCATCTTCATCGAAGGCTTCGTAAAAATCGCCCATACGGAAGAACAAAATTGCTTCGGGATGTTGTTGCTTCAATTGCAGGTACTGGCGTCGTACGGGAGTGCTCACGGAAAATCCTTTCGTCGGTGGTACTAAAGTTTAGTATAAATCATTGTAGGTGAATGTCAAAGCCACAATCTGCAAATTTTCACCGAAATTTACGCTATATTTGCCGTGTCATCACTCTAAATTTGCCCACCATCGCTCCAAAATGCGATATAATGAATTCAGGGAAGAGGCTAAATGATGGAGACAGAGCAATGAGTTTAATCACATTTCAGGCAGATATTTTAAGAAAAGGCAGTCACAACGTGGACGAACAATCCCATATCAAAGCCACTATTTTATTGGTGGAAGATGAAGAATCGGTGCGCGATTTTGTGCAAACGTTGTTGGAAGGGGAAGGGTATCAGGTGCTCACCGCCGAAAATGGCGTTGAGGGCGTTGACACATACCTGCGATTTCAGGAGGAAATCTCGCTGGTGATTTCCGATTTGAAGATGCCGAAAATGGACGGTGTTGAATTTTATCGCGCCCTGACAAAGGTGAATTCGGATGTCCGTTTCATTGCCATGTCCGGTTTTGCCATTCCCGAAGCAATCCATCGGCTGAAGTCGTTCGGGCTGGTGGATGTCATTCGCAAGCCGTTCTCAATTGAAGTGTTGCTGCAAAAAGTTGAGGCAATGCTCCCCCAAGCATAGCCGCATTGCACAACCGGTCTCAGGCGATACCGTGCCCGCTCACGGTGTCGCTTTTTGTTTGGCGAATGACGATGCCGTGCTATACTATCTGCGCTGTTTCCCGTATCATTTCATCAAAATTGAGGTTTTCTCTCATGAAAGTTCTTCGCAACAGGTTATTTTTGGCGGTTGCGCTGGGTCACACCACTGTAGACACCTTCAACAATACCGGTCCGGTGCTGATTGCTTTTCTCAGCGTTCCATTGGGGTTGAGCAACGCGCAAATCGGGCTGGCGGCGAGCCTCTATACCATCGGCGGCTCGGTGAGCCAACCGATTTTCGGCTGGCTGGCGGACAAATACGGCAGCCGATGGCTGGCGGGCATCGGCGTGTTTTGGCTATTGAGCTTCATGTTCCTCACCACCGTGGCGGCGAGTCTGGGCGAATTCATCTGGGTGCTGATTCCGTACGCGCTCGCCGCGTTCGGGTCGGCGGTTTATCACCCCGTCGCGGTCGCCACCGCCTCAGAGGTGCATAAAGAGCAGGAAGCCACCTCAACCGCGTTCTTTTTCTTTTTCGGACAGTTGGGGCTGGCGGGAGGTCCGTTGCTGGCGGGCTTTCTGCTGCAACGGGTGGGACTTTTGGGCATCCAGTGGATGGCAATCGGGTTTGCGCCGATTGTGCTGTTCATCCTCACCGCGCCGTTCCCCAAAGGGAAACGTCACCAGCCCGTTGATGTCTCCACCGGCGAAGTGATACCATCCGAAGCGATACGCTGGGGGGCGTTGGTGGTGCTGGCAATTATCATCGGCGCGCGCAGTTGGGCGCAGTTGGGAACCATCACTTTTCTGCCCAAACTCTTTCAGGAAAAAGGCTGGGAACCCACCGCTTACGGCGCTATCACCGGCGCGATGTGGTTTTCGGCGGCGATATTGGGCGTGCTGGCGGGCAATGCCGCCGACCGCTGGGGACGCCGGAAGGTCATCTTCTGGACATTGGCGGGGTCGGCGGTGCCGCTCTACCTTCTCCCCCTCGCCGACGGTTGGCCGGCGTTTGTGCTGGCGTTGCTGGCGGGGGGATTGCTCGGCGCGCCGCACAGTATTTTGGTGGTGGTGGCGCAGGCAATTTTGCCGGGCAAAAAAGCCATGGCGAGCGGGCTGACCCTCGGTTATATGTTTGCGATGGGGGCGGTGGCGAATCTGGGCATCGGCTGGCTGGCTGACCAATGGGTACTCTCCACCGCCATGCAACTCGGCGCGGGGATGTCGCTGCTGGGGGCATTGCTGGCAATTATTTTACCGCGCACCAAAACTTCAATAATTTCGGCGGAGCAGGTATAATCCCCGTTATATTTTTGAAAAAGGATGGTTTATGCAACAAGAATTTTCATTTGTGTCACTCCTCATCATCACCGGATTGGCGGTGACGGTACCGATTTTGTCATCACAATTCAAACGCTTCAACATCCCCATCATCGTTGGTGAAATCATCGCGGGGATTATTGTGGGCAAAAGCGGCTTCAACATCATCGAATCGAGCGTCCCGCTGGAATTTCTGACCCTGTTCGGGTTCACCTATTTGATGTTTCTCTCCGGGTTGGAAGTGGATTTCACCACCATCACCACTGCCGGAAGCCGCTCGGCGAAGAAGGAAAACATCCTGAAGAACCCCATCGCGCTGGGCGTGACCATTTTCATCGTCACGCTGGCAATTGCCTTCGCCGTGGCTTTGGGGCTGAAACAAATGGGGCTTATTAGCGAACCCTTTATGATTGCCCTCATTCTCAGCACCACCTCGTTGGGAATTGTGGTGCCGGTGCTCAAAGAGCGCGGCATCATGTCATCGCAATTCGGGCAGACACTCCTCCTTTCGGCGCTGGTGGCAGATTTTGGCACGCTGGTACTCATCACCGTCAACGTGACCATCCTCAGCGCAGGTTTGACGGTGGATGTATTGCTGGTGTTGCTGTTGCTGGTGATATTTGTGGTGGCAGCACGGGCGGGGAAAATGGTCTCTCGCGTGCCGGTGGTGGGGCGCTTGATGCAGGAACTCTCCAGCGCGACGGCGCAAATTGAAGTGCGGATAGCCTTCGCGCTGATGGTGGCGTTCATCGTCCTCTCGGAATGGTTGGGGGCGGAATTGATTTTGGGCGCATTTTTGGCGGGCGCGCTCATCTCCCTGCTGTCCAAAAAGGAAGGGTCTGACCTGCACTTGAAACTGGATGCCATCGGTTTCGGATTCTTCATCCCCATCTTTTTCATCATGGTGGGCGTGCAATTCGATTTGCCCAAACTCTTGAGTTCGCGGGAAGGGCTGCTGCTGGTTCCGTTGCTGCTGGCGGCGGCATACGTCATCAAATTTGTGGCGAGCCTGCTGTTCCGCCTCAGTTTCGGCTGGCGGGAGACCTTTGCCGCCGGCGGTTTGCTCTCGGCGCGATTGTCGCTCATCATCGCGGCAGCGGCGATTGCGCTGCAGTTGGGCGCGATTGATGAATCCATCAATTCCGCCATTATTCTGGTGGCGATTGTCACCTGCACCGCGTCGCCGTTGATTTTCAACCGGATTTATCCGCCCAAAGCGTTGGCGAAACGGCACGGCGTCATCATCATCGGTTTGAGCGAACCGGCGACGCTGCTGGCGGAGCGGCTGATGCACGCCGGCGAAACGGTCACCGTTTTTGGGCGCAACGAGGAACGGGCGGCGCAGTTGCAGGCGCGCGGGCTTTCGGTGACGCTGGGCGACCGCACCGACCGCGCCGCGCTGGAAGCGGTCGGCGCGGGCAAAGCCAGAGCGGTGTTGGCAATCAGCTCATATGATGATGTGAATGTGGAAGTGGCGAAGATGGCGACGCTGGCATTCGGCGTGCCCGATGTGATTGCGCTCATTCGGGATGCGAAGGTTGCCGCCGATTTGATTGCGCTGTCGTTGGGGGTGCGGGTGATTCGCCCGCAATTGGCGACGGTGCTGGCGCTGGAAGGGGCATT
>JAJRSQ010000129.1 GCA_024278725.1 Chloroflexota bacterium | reverse complement strand
GCTGGTGCTGGGGGTCGCCCCGTTTCTGATATTGATGCTGCTGGCCGGCAACTTCTTCGGACTCATTGTGCCCGGCATTCTGCTCTTTCTGGGAACGGGAACTATCATGGCGCGGCTGAGATAACAGCCTCACTCATCACTTGTCACTCGTAAAACTCTGCTCACAGAACTGACCATCAAAAATTTTGCCATCATAGACGAGCTCCGGCTCACCCTCACCCCCGGCTTCAACGTGCTGACCGGCGAAACGGGCGCGGGAAAATCCATCATCATTGATGCGGTGAGCCTGCTGCTGGGTGGGCGCGCCAGCAGTGATGTTGTCCGCGCGGAAGCAAAATCGGCATTTGTGGAAGGGCAATTCCTGTTGAGCGCCGCACTGCAAAAGCAGATTGTCCCCATTCTGGAACGGGAAGGGCTGGAAAATGATGCGCCGGAGGTGCTGGTGCTGGGGCGGGAAATTCGCGCCGCCGGTCGAACCTTTTCGCGCGTGAACGGGCGCACCGTCAATGCGGGGCTGCTGGCGGAAATCGCCGCGCCGCTGGTGGACATTCACGGACAGCACGAGCATTTGAGCCTCCTCCGCCCCAAAATGCACGGCGCATTTCTCGACCGGTTCGGCGGGCTGCGCGCCCGGCGGCAAGCCGTCGCCGAAAAATTCCGTCAATTGCAATCCGTGCGGCGCGAATTGCACCGGCTCACCCAAGATGCCCAGCAAATCGCCCGCAGAATCGACCAGCTCACCTTTCAGGTTGATGAAATTCACGCCGCCAACCTCCAACCGGACGAAGAAGACGCCCTCAACACAGAACGCACCCGCCTCGCCAACGCTGAAAAGCTGAACCAACTGGCGGGCGAAGCGTATCGTCTGCTGGTGGAAGGGGGTGACGAGCAGCCCACCGCCGCCGATTTGCTGGGGCAGGTCTCGCGCGACCTCTCGGCGTTATTGCGCATTGATGACAGCACGCAGGAAATCTCGGAACTGGCGGAATCAATTGTATATCAGTTGGAAGATTTGGCGGGGCAATTGCAAACCTATGCCGAAGCAATTGAATTCAGCCCGGAACGGTTGCAGGAAGTGGAAGAACGTCTGGGGTTGATCTACCACCTCAAACGGAAATATGGCGACAGCATCGCGGAGATTGTGGCGTTTGGGGAGCAGGCGCAGGCAGAACTGGATTCCATTTCCCACTCCGAGGAACGGATTGAGGCGTTGCAGGCGGAAGAACTCGCCCTGCGGCGCGAACTGGGGACGCTGGCGGCGGAACTTTCGGCGGCGCGGCGAACGGCAGGGGATGAACTGGCGCGAGGCGTTGAAGCGGAGTTGCAGGCGCTCGGCATGGAGCGGACGCAATTTTTTGTCAGTCTGGAACGGACACCGGCGGATGACGGCGTTTTTGTGGGCGATGAAACCGTTGTCTGCGACGAAACCGGCATCGACCGCATTGAATTTCTGATTGCCCCCAACCCCGGCGAACCGCTCAAGCCGATGGTGAAAATCGCTTCCGGCGGCGAAACCAGCCGCTTGATGCTCGCCCTCAAAACCGTGCTCGCCCGCGCAGATGACACCCCCACCCTGATTTTCGATGAGATTGACCAGGGGATTGGCGGGCGCATCGGCGGCGTGGTGGGCAGAAAACTGTGGGCGTTGGCGCACAGCACCGACCACCAAGTGTTGTGCATCACCCATCTGCCGCAAATTGCCGCCTTTGGCGACACCCACTATCACGTGCAAAAAACCATCATCGCCGGACGCACCGCCACCCGGATTGCGCCGCTCAGCGGGGAACCGCGGGTGGATGAACTCGCGCAAATGCTCGGCACACTCTCCGACACCACCCGCCAATCCGCGCGGGAAATGCTGGCGGAAGCAAAACTATCCTAACCACCGTTTGCGGCGTTTGTAGTGTTTCACATCCCGATAGCTTTTGCGCTCACCAACTTGAGTCATCCCCAAATAAAACTCTTTGATGTCCTCATTTTGCGCCAGTTGCGCCGGCGTGCCATCAAGCACCACTCGCCCCGTCTCCATCACGTAGGCATAATGTGCCACATCCAGTGCGATGCGCGCGTTCTGTTCAACCAGCAGAATCGGAAGTCCGGTCTCTTGATTGATTTTCCGGATTATTTCAAAAATCTCCTGCACCAGCATCGGCGCCAGCCCAATGGACGGCTCATCCAACATCATCAAACGCGGGCGGGACATCAACCCGCGCCCAATCACCAGCATTTGCTGCTCACCACCGGAGAGATAGCCGCTCGTTCGCTTGCGCAACGTTTTTAGAATGGGGAAATAATGGTAAATCTGCTCCAAATCCCGGTTGATGATTGCGTTGCGGTCTTTACGCGTCAACGCCCCGGTCAGTAGATTTTCTTCCACGCTCAAATGCCGAAAAAGACGACGCCCCTCCAAAACCTGCACAATGCCCCGCGCCACAATTTGGTCAGGGGTTAATTTGTCGATTTGTTCATTCTCAAAATCAATGCTCCCCCGCGTCACTTTTCCCTCTTCCGCGTGCAAAAGACCGGAAATCGCTTTGAGAGTTGTCGTTTTTCCTGCGCCATTCGCGCCGAGCAACGCCACAATCTGACCTTCGCCCACTTTGATGGATACACCGCGCAAAACAAGAATCACATCGTTATAGATTACTTCAATATTGTTGATGGTGAGCATAAGTGTAATACCCGAATAAAGTCTTTGAAAAGCGGGATTAGGAGACCGGCTTTCAGCCTCCTAATCCCTGCACTGTTACATAACCGATTTACAAAAAATATTGACGCACGCTAAACTAGGGGCGCGTGTCCGGCAGGTCGAACCAATCCGTCACAGCGACGAAGGTGGGAACACCGGCATCGTTCAACTGCACCTGACGAATTTGGGTTCTTGAGGGGGCGCGGTTGCCGTCTTTGACGTTGAACTCAAACAGTCCACCGGCGCTGACAATGCCTAAATCTTCCATCGCGCTCAGGAACGTTTCACCGCTTAAATTGTCGAAACCGTCGCGGTTGATGGCGTGGATGGCGGCTTGGCGAATCGCGTCCACCGAGGCGTAACTGAGCAGATACCCAACGCCGTGGTCGGCAGGAGGATAGCCGCCGGCATCAAATGCCGCCTGCGCCGCACGAACAGCGGGCTGGTCGGTGTCATCCCAGTACAGATAGGGGAAGACGCCATAATAACCCTCTGCCAGTGCCGCATTTTCCCCTAAAGAACCGAGCATGGAATTGTCCATACTCCAGTTCACGCCGCCCATCACCACTTGGTCCCAAAGTCCGAGGGCGCGAGTGGTGGCGATGACCGTCGCCGGGGTGAAAGCGAGCGATTGGTTGTAAATGACGTTTGCGCCCTGAGCAACCAAGTTTTGAATCGGTCCGGTGGGGTCTGCAGTCGGCGAAAGGGCAACCACTTCCAACGGCAGCACGGTTACGCCGATGCTTTCCGCGTAAGCCAATGCTTCATCGGTCGTTGCGCCGGTTCCAAACGCATTATCCCAGCCAATAACCCCAACCACAATTTCATCACCAGCGCCTTCCGGTTTGATGGACGCCCAATTGTCTTTTGCCCATTTTATGAAGCCGGAGAACTGGTCGGAGTAAATGGGTGCGGTTAAAATGGTGTAGCCATTGGGGGGATTGTACACTGCGGGACCATTCAGACCGGAGGCAATATTGACAATCTTGTCTTCATTCACACGGTCTTTCAAAACAACCGTTGCGCCACTGCCGTAGGTTAAAATCACGAAGGGACGCGGGTCGGAATTGCGGGAAACTTCGTACACTGCCAATTCCTGCTCTGCGACATAAGCGGTGTCGTTGAAAACAACTTCAACGGTTGCACCGCAGATGCCGCCGGCATCATTGATGGCTTTTATGGCGTCCTGCGTACCGTTAATCAAGCCGGGTCCGGTGATTGCGGCTAAGGGACCGGTGATGCCCGCTTGTTGATAGAGCACGATTTTCTTGCCGACATTGCTGGAATCACAGCTGATGTCGGCGCTTTGGGTCAACACCCCGGCGGCACTGCTATCCAGCAAGGTTTGTGCATCTGCCGCGCCGGGCACACAAAGTTTCCAGCCCGGTTCGATGATGTTCACATTTTCAATGGTCGCAAAGCTGTCATCGGCGGCGGCTTTGGCATTGGTTGCCGCAGCAATTGCCGGAAAAGCGAGCGGATCGCCATAGAATTTATCCGCAATCTTCGACAGCCAATCATTCACCTGCACCACAACTTCCGACTCACACGTTACGTCGTTTTGCTGTGCAAATGAAGCGGAGACCATCCCCAACAGCAACGACATCAAAACCAGCATACTAATAGCTTTCTTCATCTAAACTCCTCCTAAAATAAAGGGTTGATAGGTTTCCGTTCAAACAGTTTTTAAAATATGCACCTCCTTTGCAGACGGGCGATTATTGGCGTCTTGAGTTTCCCGCCAACGCTCACCGTGAAAAAGGTCTTAAACGCCAAGCGGCTTTAATTAATGTCCAGCGATAGGCTAATCCACGTGGTTCAAAAATTAAGAAAAGCATCAATACCAAACCGAAGAAAATGGGGCGGAATGAGGTCAAAACATTCGATGAATATGCCGGGAAGAGCGCCGCCACAAACTGCCCGAATTGCAGGGCAACGTCATCCAGAATAATCACCGTAACACCCCCCAGAAAGGGTCCCAGATTGGTTCCCAGCCCGCCGATAATCAACATCCCCAAAAAGAGAATCGATTCGTTCAAGTTGTATCCCAACTCCGTGCCGATACTGCGCTCGCTGTGGGCACGAAGCGCTCCGGCAATCCCCGCGAACAACGCCGCGATGAAGAAGGCTCGCAATTTGTAGCCCAACAGGTTGACGCCCAGCAATTCGGCGGCAAGGTCATTGTCCCGAATTGCCACGAAGGCACGCCCCAATCGGGTGCGACTGATGTTGAAGGCAATCACGGTGGTGATGAGCAACGCCACCAGCGAGAGATAAAGAAATTTCTCGGCGGAATCAAAGACGATTGGACCCAATGTCGGCATCGGGACGGAGATTTGCCCATCAGACCCCCCCAGATAATCTTTGAAAGTGTGGCGGGTCAGCCACGGAATGATGAACTGCGCCGCCAGTGTCGCCATCGCCAAATAAAACCCCTTCACCCGCAAAGAAGGCAACCCGAAAATCAAGCCGACCAGCCCCGTGATTAAAGCCGCCAACGGCAATGAAAGCCAAATGGGCGCGCCCCAATAGGTTGCCAGCAAGGCGGAAGCATACCCGCCCACCAGCATAAAAGCGGCTTGCCCCAAAGAAATCTGCCCGGTATAGCCGGTGAGAATATTCAACCCCTGAACTGCAATTACGGTATAGGCTATTTGGTTGATGGTTGTAACGACGTATGCGTTTCCCCACAGCGGCGCGGTTGCTGCCACCAAGATGGTTGCCAGAATCAACACCCAATGCCACGGATACCGTATCAGCGCCATATCCTGACGGTAGCTAACATCAAAATCGCCCGAAGGTCGTAATACAGCCATGGATTAAATCCTTTCAATGCGTTTTTGTCCGAAGAGTCCTTCGGGTCGGATGACAAGTACGATGAGGAGTACCACGTAGGGGGCAATTTCTGCCGAGTTGCGAACTTCAATGTTGGATGATGCCTGCACCAACGCTTGCACCAATCCAACCGTGATACCGCCGACAATTGCGCCCAAAAAAGAATCGAGTCCACCCAAGAGAATCGCGGGGAATGCCACCAGCACCACCGTCGAAAGGTTGAGGCTCGCGCCGGTCAACATCGCCAGAAGAATGCCGCCGACGGTGGCAATCACCCCGGCAATCGCCCATGACAGCCCGAAAATTCGGGGGACGTTCAGCCCAACACTCCGCGCTAATTCATGGTCTTCCGATGTGGCTCGCATGGCGAGTCCCGTTTTGGTGAAATTGAAGAAGAGGGCAAACGCAATGGATGCCAACATCGCCGCGCCGAAAGAAAGGACGAGGGTTTTCTTCAAAATGATGAAACCGCCCATCGCGCCGGGAAAGGGAACGCGGAAGACCGCGCTAGGCGAAAAGGGGCTGGGAAAAACCGCCGATGGCTGCACGCCAAAGACAAGGCTCACCACCCCCTCGATGAACAACGCCAGCCCGAGCGTCATCAGCACAATAGAAAGTAGCGGCTGTCCGGTCATCGGGCGCAGAGCAAAGCGTTCTATGAGCAACCCTACCACAATGGCAACCAGAACCGCAATTAAGAATGCCGGAATCAGGGGCAGATTGAAGACTTCCGTGCCGTCCTGATTTCCCCCCGCGAACCACCAGGTGACGTAAGCGCCCAACATCAACAGATGTCCATGCGCGAAGTTGAAAATTTCAGATGATTTAAAGATAAGGACAACGCCCAGCGAAATGAGGGCAATGATGCCGCCATTCAATATGCCGGTAGCGATTTGTTGCGGAACAAGAACCCAATTCATGCCGCGATAACCTCCCCTTCCAATGTTTCAATGTGCAAGGTTGTGTCGATGGTTGTTTTGCGACCATCTTGATATTCAACCGTGGCATTGATGCTCACTTGATTTTGATTTCCGTACAATGCCGCAATAATTTGCTCGTAACGTTCGGCTAAAAAACGCCGCCGAAGTTTGCGAGTGCGCGTCATTTCGCCTTCATCCGCGTCAAATTCTTTGTGCATCAGCACAAATCGCCGCACACGGGCGGCGTCGGGCAACGTGCGATTCACCCGCTCCACGTCCTGCCGAATGAGGTTGTACACCTCCGGCTTCTGCGCCAAATCGGTGTAAGTGGTGTAAGCCAGATGATTCTTCTCCGCCCAGCGCCCCACATTCTCAAAGTCGATGGTTATCATCGCGGTGACAAACGCCCGGTCACGACTGCCAAGCGTCATTGCCTGACTGACGTACGGGCTGAATTTGAGTCGCCCCTCGATATACTGGGGCGAATATTTATCGCCACCGGCGAGTTCAATCAAATCTTTCATCCGTTCCAGATAAATCAGATGCCCTTCTTCATCCACATGCCCCGCATCGCCGGTGCGGAACCACGCCTCGCCGGTTTCATCCACGTACAGAGCTTTTTTGGTCGCCTCCGGGTTTTTATGGTAGCCCGCAAACAACCCCGGACCAGTGAGCAGGATTTCGCCGTCCGCCGAGATTTTCACCTTTGAGCCGTCTATCGGTGTGCCGACACTTTCAAATTTAATGTCATCATCGCGGTGAGTTGCCACAGCGCCCGTCACCTCGGTAGACCCGTAAATCTGTTTCAGCGACAACCCCAGTGCCTGGAAAAAGCGCACCACATCGGGGCTGAGCGCCGTTCCGGCAGTGTACGCCGTTCTGGCTTTATGCAAGCCGAACTGGCTGCGCAGCGGTTTGAAAACCATCAAATCGCCCAGCCAATAAACAAATCGCAACGGCACGGGAATGGTCTTTTTGGCGAATTTATATTCCGCCACCCGATACCCAATCGGCAAAAAAGTTTTATAGAGGAAACGATTAATCCACGTACTGTCCAAAATGCGAGCTTGGATGGTTGACACAAGGTCTTCCCACAAACGGGCGTTATAAAAAATGCTATCCGGGGCAATCTCGCGGATATTTTCCCGCACGGTTTCCGGTTTTTCTGCAAAATTGAGGATGACGGCATCAACGGCATGGGGCGCAATTTCAAGTGCCGCGCCACCAATCCATGCCAGAGGGATGAAGGAAACGTAATTGTCGCTGTCGCGTCGGGGGGAAACAGCGGCGAAGGCATTGGCAATGTAGACAAAATTGGCATGGGTGAGCATCGCCCCTTTGGGCAAGCCGGTTGTCCCGGAAGTATAGCAAAACATCGCCACATCCTCCCCCGTAAATGAGGCGATACTATCCTCAAATTGCCGGGGGTTCTGTTCGGCGATGTCTTTTCCCAAAGCCTGCACCGCTTTATAATCCATCAAAAGCGGGTCGTCATAGTGCCACATGCCCCGGTCATCCCAATAGATAATCTTTTTAAGGTTGGGAAGTTCCGCTTTCACGTCCAGCACCTTGTCGCACTGTTCTTGGTCACCGGCAAAAACAAAGGTGGCATCAGAGTCCGAAACCAGATACGCCACCTCTTTGGGGGTCACATCGGTGAAAATACCAACGACGATAGCGCCGACAGCCATAATGCCGAAAGCTGCCCAGAGATACTGGCGGTCATTGTCCCCAATAATGGCGACGCGATCACCCGCCTGCAAACCCAGCGCCACCAACCCCAGACTTAAATCCCGAACCTGCTCATACTCCTCGTCCCAAGTGAAGGCTTGCCAAATGCCCAAATCTTTTTGACGGATGGCAACTTTATCCGTTCCTTGATATTGCTTTACCCGTTGCAACCAATGTTGTGGAAGAGTTTGGGGGCTTATCACAAATACAATCCTCCTTGAAAGTACGTGGTCAATTTAAAATTTCGTGCTCTTGCCCAAGATAGGCGCGGATTACTTCCGGGTTGTTTTTGATTTCATCCGGAGTTCCTTCGGCAATTTTCACGCCGAAATCCAGCACGACGATGCGGTCGGCGATGTCCATGACCAATCCCATATCATGTTCAATCAGCAAAATGGTCATATTCTGACGCTCATGAATATCGAGGACGAAGCGTGCCATATCCTCTTTTTCTTCCAGATTCATGCCGGTCATCGGCTCATCCAGCAAAAGGACGCGCGATTCCAGCGCCAGCGCGCGCCCCAATTCAACGCGCTTGCGCAATCCATGCGGCAGCGCGCCGACCGTGGCTTTGCGGATGTGCTCTATCTCCAGAAAAGAGATGATTTCTTCCACCCGCTGACGATGCCGGATTTCTTCTTTGAGCGCGCCGCCCACCCAATAAAGCATACTTTGCCACATACCGTATTTGAAATGAATGTGTCGGGCAGCCATAATATTATCCAGCGTGCTCAAGCCGGTATAAAGGGCAATATTCTGAAAAGTGCGGGCAATGCCCAACCCGGCGATTTTACTGGGGGGCGTGGTGGTGATTTCATGCCCGTCAAAGGTGATAGAACCTTCGTCCGGGCGGTAGAACCCGGTCATACAATTCAACATCGAGGTTTTTCCGGCGCCATTGGGTCCGATAATCGCCAGAATCTCTCCCTGATAGACATCAAAACTCACATTATGCAGCGCTTTCGTGCCACCAAAAGACAAGGACACATTTTTTACAGATAAATGCACGGGTCGGGTCATCAATCACTCCAACGGGGAATTAGCAGCGTAGTCATTCCAAACCACTTAAATAATATTGTGAAACCTATCTTGAATTTGTCAGCGCAGGGGATTGCATACGCAAGCGGGCAGCTTGCGCACCGAGACGGGCGGCAGGTAAAGCAGCGCTTTTTACAACCAAAAATCGCCGTCCGACAGACAGGCTTCGGGGGAAATTCAAGCCGGTGAACGTCGTCGTGGCACATCGCAGTGTCGTCGTTCACGTATGAAGCATTGTCCAGATAGGAAAAACTATTAAATTGTCTCCAATTTTTGGAGTTTTGGTAAACTTAATAACGATTATACAATGAGGGGGAACGAGAGTCAAAAAAATAACCGGATAGCTAATCTCAACCTTGACAAATTCTCTGTTCACCTGCAAAATGGAGATTGGTGTATACGCGCCATTTTCCCTTAAAAAGTCTAGGGCGTGACACAATTGAGCCATCACCAAAATTCGCAACGTCAGAGGTTCTTATGGCACACTCCCTATTCGACCAACTCAAAAACTTGCTTTCACAAGATGCCCGTTTCACGGCGGATGGCGTCATTCTCAAGAACCGTGTCACAGAATACACCCTAAAACGAGACCCGGCGCTACTCAAGCGGCTCCTTTCGCACCCCCGTTTCAAACAATATTTTTTCACAGACATAGACGGAACACTGGTGTTCGACCAAGAGAAATTCCTTCGTTTCGTCAACCACAAAGCCTTTCTGCCCGACTCTTTCACCCGCTTCAAAAATAAAATCGGTTTAACGGTTGATGATGATTACCTTCAGGAACGCGGCGAAGTTGTGTTGACCTGGCCCTACAAGGATTGCGTGTTGGAGGGTGGGCAAACAAAAGCGGACGCCAAACGCGCCGAGGTTTTTTGGAACGAAATTCTCGCCCCCGATGAAATTGACCGCCTCTTTGAGCCGAAAGTTCTCACCAACTTCAGGCGCTTTGACGCCAACGGCGAACACCCCGTCACCGAAATTCACCCCGCCGACAATCTGGTCATCAAAGGAAATAACCTGCTCGCGTTGCATTCCCTCAAAAAGCGGTTCGCGGGCAGGGTGAAACTGGTTTACATCGACCCCCCCTACAACACCGAAAATGACAGCTTCTCATATAATGACCGGTTCAGCCATTCCACATGGTTGACCTTTATGAGCAACCGGCTGAAAGTTGCCCGAACATTATTGAGCGCGGACGGGTTTCTTTTCATTCAAATTGATAACCGGGAACTAGCCTATTTAAAAGTGCTGTGTGATGAAATTTTCGGGCGAGACAATTTCCGGAACGCCATCATTGTCAAAAAAGGGCAGAAAAATCTTCAGAAACAATTTTCGGTGGTAGAGCGTCTGAACGCCGGTTATGATACCATCTTATTTTACAGCAAAAGCGACACAAAAATCCCCAACCTGTTCAAAACGCTGCCGGGAAAAAAGGCGAGCGCGTGGAACAACCACTGGCGCGGCACAGACCGCCCCACGATGCGCTACGAATTGTTCGGTCTCACCCCTGAAACCGGACAATGGCGATGGGCGCGCAAACGCACCTATCAAGCCGTCGATAATTACCGGGCATTGCTCGCTTTCATAACAGAAAACGGCGTGCCGGAAACAGAAATTGACGATGCCATCATTGATGAATATTACCAAAAATATCTTCAGGCGTTTGGCATTCTCAACTATTCGGATTTTGAACTGGTGCGATTGAGCCGCAACGGCAAACCGGAACACTATATCCCCCCCAGCGATAAGGTGTTATTGAGCGAAAATTGGACAGACCTGAATGTGTCGGGACACCAATCGAAATTCGAGCACGAAAAAAACGAAAGAATCATTGAACGCATCCTGAGCTGGTTGACCGCCGAAGGGGACATCGTCCTTGATTTTTTCGCCGGTTCCAACACCACGGCGGCGGTCGCGCACAAAATGAGACGGCAGTATATTGCCATTGAGCAAATGGATTATATTGAATCCATTTCTCTGGCGCGCTTAAAACGTGTCATCGGGCGGAGAGACCCGTCAACGGAAGCGATAACCTTCGATACGGGCGGCGTCTCCCGGCAAGTCGGATGGACGGGCGGCGGCAGTTTTGTCTATTGTGAATTGCTACCCTGGAATCAACGCTACATCGACCGCATAAAAGCGGCGCAATCCACAGACGCGCTGCATTCAATCTGGGAAGAAATGCGGGCGAAAGCCGTCCTCAGTTTTCAATTGGACATTGAAGCATTCGAGGCAAATTTCCCGGAATTCATCCGCTTCGACCTCAACACCCGGAAGCGAATGTTACTTGAACTGCTGGACAAAAATTTTATTTACGTCAATTATTCTGAAATAGATGACCTTGATTACCACGTTTCTGATGCCGACAAAAAACTCAATGCATCTTTTTATCAAAATCGGAGACAAAGATGACCGTAAGCAAGCCATTAGGCATAGACGATGAAAGCGGGTTTGCTTTTGTCAAAGAAATGCTTCAGGGCGATGTCACATGCGCCATCAACTTTGATAGATTGCAAAAACACCCTGAAAAGGGCTACATCATTTTTGAATTCCTGTTATGCAAAGAAACGCAAAAAGTGACCCCCTGGACGTCGCATCCAAACCGGTACTGGCACAAAAATGCCCGAAAGTTCATCGCGCTGTTTAACGCCGCGCATGCCCTGAACGCAACGCTGTATCTGGTGAATTACGCCAAAGAAGGCACAACCCACGAAGATAAAGTGCTGGTTATCAAGGTGATGGAAATTGACGAACAGAAGGGCATCACCAAAGAAAAAGTTTCCCAAACAAGCCGGGAAAAATTCTCGGCATGGTTTCGCAAGCTGAACCGTGAATGTTGCTGATATGAACAACAAACCACTGCACGAAATATTCGACGGGTTAACCGCGGCACACGGGGCTGATTTTTTCCCGCGCCGCATCCCCGAAGAATTATACGCCAACGTAAAGGGGACGTACGCCCTGCGCCCCTATCAAAAAGAGGCGCTCGGCAGGTTTTGTTTCTTTCTGGAATCGTACCAAAATAGACCTGAACAGAATCCGCATCTTCTCTTTCATATGGCAACCGGCAGCGGAAAAACCCTCATCATGGCGGCGGCTATCCTCTACCTGTACCAACAGGGCTACCGAAATTTCATCTTCTTTGTCAACAGCACCAACATCATCGAAAAAACCCGCGACAATTTCCTCAATCCGCTATCATCCAAATATCTTTTCGCCCCCCAAATTATTTTTGGAACCCAACAAATTCATATCCGGGAAGTGGACAACTTCCAAACCACCGCGCCGAACAGCATCAACATCATTTTCACCACCATTCAGGGTTTGCACACCCGGCTGAACGCCCCCCGCGAGAACGCCCTCACCTACGAAGATTTTGAAAATCGGCGGATTGTCCTCATTTCCGATGAAGCGCACCACATCAACGCCCTCACCAAAAGCAGGCTGGGCAAAACAGAGGCGGAAGAAGCCACCACGTGGGAATATACCGTCAACAGAATCTTCACCGCCCATGCCGATAATCTTCTGCTGGAATTCACCGCCACCATCGACACCAACCATCCCGCCATCCGCGCCAAATACGCGAACAAAATTCTATATGAATATTCTCTCAGGAAATTCCGGCAAGACGGCTATTCCAAAGACGTTAAAGTCCTGCAAGCAGATATGGAACCGATTGACCGCGCCCTGCAAGCCGTCATCCTCAGCCAATATCGCCGCAAAGTGGCAGAAAAACACGGACTGCACATCAAGCCGGTCATCCTGATGAAATCCCGCATCATCGCCGATTCCGAGGCAATAGAAGCCGAATTCCACACGGCTATCCGCAAACTGACCCCCGCCCGACTGCACGCGCTCAAAGACCGTGCGGGCGAATCTATCATCCGGCGCGCCTTCGCTCATTTTGAAACGGCAGGCATCACACCGGAAAACCTCATCCGTGAATTGCAGGAAGATTTTTCGCCCGAACATTGCCTCTCGGTCAATTCAAAATCGGACAGCGAAGAAAAACAGTTGCTCGTCAACTCGCTGGAAGACCGCGACAATCCCATCCGCGTCATCTTCGCCGTCGATAAACTCAACGAAGGCTGGGACGTCCTCAACCTGTTCGACATCGTTCGCCTGTACAACACCCGCGACGCGACGCGGGGACGCCCCGGCAAAACCACCATCGCCGAAGCCCAGCTCATCGGGCGCGGGGCGCGTTATTTCCCCTTCCGGCTGAACGGCTCGCAGCCACTTTTCCGGCGCAAATTCGACGACGACCTGACCCACGAATTGCGGGTGCTGGAAGAACTCCACTATCACAGTGCGCACAATCCCCGCTACATTCAGGAATTGCGCCAAGCGTTGATAAAAACCGGGATGATGCCGCCCGCCACCCAAGAAATCCGGCTCAGCGTCAAACCATCCTTCAAAACATCGGATTTTTGGAATGAAGGGGTCATCTTCCTCAACCGCAAAATTCGCAACCCCCGAACCCATATCATCGGGTTAACCGATATATCCATCACCAAACATCATACCTACCGCCTGCGAACCGGGCGCACCCGTTCCGCCGCCATCTTTGGCGCACCCACCCCCGATGACCGTGCGACCGTCGCCAAAACGCTGCGGTTGCCGGATTTGGGCACACACGTTATCCGAAAAGCCATCAACAAATTGCCCTTTTATCGCTTCAACAACCTTCGGCATTATTTCCCGCATCTGCCATCCATCACCCGGTTCATCACCGGCGCGGATTACCTCGGGCAGGTTGAAGTTGAAATTCACGGCACGGCAGAGCAACTCGAGAGCCTCACCGGAGAAGAAAAACTCGCCGCCGCTATCCACGTTCTCACCCGTCTTAGCCAAGAAATTTCCACCGCCACCGCCGATTACATCGGCTCGCCTGAATTTTTTCCGCACGCCATCAAAAATATCGTCAAAGATAAAATCCTCCATCCAATCATTGATGAAAATAGCGACCAAGAATTTGGCGCGCCGATGAGCAATCCGCGTGACCCGGCGCTGCACCTCGATTTATCCCAAGAGGATTGGTATATATTCGACGAAAACTATGGCACGGCAGCAGAGAAACGTCTGGTGAAATTCATCCGCAGTGCCATTGGCAAGCTGAAAAAACGCTATCAAACCATCTACCTTTTGCGCAACGCCGGACTCTTTCAACTCTATCGCTTTTCCGACGGGCGGGCGATGGAACCGGATTTCGTCCTTTTTTTAATCGAAGAAAATGGC
>JAJRSQ010000128.1 GCA_024278725.1 Chloroflexota bacterium | reverse complement strand
TTTTCACGTTTCACGTTTCACGTTTCACGTTTCACGTTTCACGTTTCACGTTTCACGTTTCACGTTTCACGTTTCACGTTTCACGTTTCACCGCATTCGGCAACGGCTCACCGCGCACGCCCGCCAGTAGATTTTCTGCCGCCATCACCGCCATTTTGTCGCGGGTGGCGACGCTGGCGCTGCCGAGGTGCGGGGTGATGAGCACGTTTTCCAGCGTCAGCAGCGGGCTATCGGCGGGGATGGGTTCCGGCTCGGTCACATCCAGCGCGGCGAATGCAATTTCTCCCTTTTTCAAAGCCGAATAGAGCGCATCGGGGTCAACCACGCCGCCGCGCGCCGTGTTGATGAGCATCGCGGATTTTTTCATCAATTGAAATGCCCGCGCATCCATCAGATGATGCGTCTGCGGGGTGAGCGGCGTGTGCAGCGACACGAAATCCGATTCCCGCAGCAGCGTTTCCCAATCCACCCCCACCGCGCCGAGCGCCGCCGCATCGGGGTCGGCGGTGGCGCGCCGTTGCAGGTACAGAATCCGCATCCCGAACCCCGTCGCCCGCCGCGCCATCGCTTTGCCAATCCGCCCGAAGCCGATGATGCCGAGCGTCGCCCCGTGAATGTCCGTACCGAGCAATTGCATGGGTTCCCACGTCTGCCATTTCCCCGCGCGGACGAAACGTTCCCCTTCCACCACCCGCCGCGCCGCCGCCATCAGCAGCGCAAAGGCGAAATCGGCGGTGGTATCGGTGAGGATGCCGGGGGTGTTGCCCACCGCAATCCCCCGCGCTGCCGCCGCCGCAAGGTCGATATTGTCGTATCCCACCGCGTAATTGCTGATGACCTTCAGTTGTGCGCCCGCCGCATCCATCACTGCCGCATCGATTTTATCGGTCAGCAGCGACAGAATGCCGTCCACGCCGCGCACCCGCGCCAGCAGCGTTTCGCGGGATGGCGGCAGATGCCCCTGCCACACGTCCGCATCGCACACACGGCGAATCAGAGTCAGCCCTTTTTCGGGAATAGCACGGGTGATGAAAACTTTCGGTTTCATGAAAATACCTCGGAAAGTATGGCTCAATTTACCACAGAGGAACAGAGACACAGAGAAAAATTAGGGTGTGTTGATGTTCCATTCTTCATGGGAGAATGATGCGTTTTCTGCCGTAGGGGCGACCCCTGTGATTGCCCGGTACTGCGGTTTGGGGGTAGTTGTAGGGGCACGCTGCAGCGTGCCCCTACACGCCATCTTTCAATGAATTTGGACAAACGTCAACAGAACCTAATGTGAATCTGTGGACTGCTGTAACCGCTCGCCGATTTCTGCCGCAATTTCCCCGAAATCGTCCGCCGATTGCACGAAGTTCAGCCGGTCGGCGTTGATGGTCAGCACCGGGCAGAGGGTGAAATTGTCAATCCACGCATCGTACAGCCCGTTGAGCCGTTCCAGATAATTCGGGTCAATATCCTGCTCGAACTCCCGCCCCCGTTTGGCGATGCGCCGCAACAGCGTCGGCACACCCGCTTTCAGATACACCATCAACGATGGCGGCGGGAGCAGTTCCACCATCACTTCATACAACTCGCGGTAACTGCGATAGTCGCGGGTGTGCATATTCCCCTGCTGATAGAGATTCGTCGCGAAGATTTCCGCATCTTCATAGACGGTGCGGTCTTGCACCACATGGTTGGGATGGCGTATCAAATCTTTGTGGTGGCGCAATCGGCGGGAGAGGAAAAAGATTTGCGAATGGAAACTCCACGTTTTCATGTCGCGGTAAAAATCCGCCAGATACGGATTATCGTCCACCGCTTCAAAAAAAGGTGTCCAGCCGAAATGTGCCGCCAGTTTTTCGGTGAGGGTGCTTTTGCCCACCCCCACATTTCCCGCAATGGCGATGAATTTTTTGCTCATGCGTCCTCCACGCCCGTCATACCGGCATGCCATTCCCTGCCGATGTTGGTGTCCATTTTTTCCAGATATGCCGCTTCCAAATCAATGCCGGTATAATTTGCCAGCTTCAGCAGATACGCCAGCACGTCCGCCATTTCCTGCTTCAACGCTTCGCGGTGGGTGTTCAACGCCGCCCGCAACGCCTGCGATTCGTCTGCGCCGGTGGCGCTGTGTCCCAATTGCGTGTGCCGGACGCGGGCAAATTCGTCGCTCAGTTCTCCCATTTCATTGACCAGCTTCATATAATTCAAATACAAATCGGGTGAAAAGTGTTTCGCCCGGTCAAGCGCCTGATGAAATTGCTGAAAGTCGGGCAGGCGGCGATTGGTGTCGTCCTCGAAAATGGCGGACAGCACCGGGGCGGAGGCGGCGCCATTCAGCAGCGACGGTTGCGATGCGCCGGTGTCCAGCGCGCTTTTTATCTGCCCGATGACCATCTGCCGCGCCTCCAAATCGTTCACCACATTGAGGTCGTCGGTGGCGATGGTGAGCACGGGGGCGTGCGGAAAATCGGCGAACAACTCATCGTATGCGGCGCTCAGCGCGGCGATGTATTCCCGTTCCATATTGCGCTCATACGGGCGGTCGCGCACGGCGATGCGGTCCATCAGCGTGTTCACATTCGCCTTCAGATAAACCACCAGCGTGGGGTTGGGGATGCGTTCCGCCAGCGCGGTGTACACACTTTCATATACCGTCAGCTCATCATTTTCCAGATTGAGATGGGCGAAAAGCCAGTCTTTGGCAAAAAGATAATCGCTCACCAATGGTGAATGTTTGATGGCGCGGGGAATGACCTGATGCTGCTGGCGGTACCGGCTGAGCAGGAAGAAAATTTGGGTTTGAAAGGCGTATCGGGCGCGGTCGGCGTAAAAGTCGCTGAGGAAGGGATTTTCCTCGAACACTTCCAGCAGCAACTCGGCGGAAAGTGCCTCTTGCAGATACCGTGCCAGTGTGGTTTTTCCCACGCCGATAACGCCCTCAATGGCGATGTATGGGTATGGCATATGAACTCCTTTAACCACAAAATAGGGGGGATGGTGACATCAAATTCCACAACATACAGGATACACCCATCGGGGGAAATTGGCGAATTGAAAGCGGACAGCTATCAGCGTTCAGCAGAAAACTGATAGCCGATAGCTGATGGCTAATTGCTTTTCCACATCTGCAACTTTTTCCGCTATAATCCGTAATAGGTGATGTAGGGAGCGATAATGGCTGACACAGTAGCACCGGCGGATATGCCGAATCAAATTTTAGAAGCTCAATGGATAGTTCGCGCACGGCAGGGCGATCAATCTGCATTTTCTGAATTGGTGGCGGTATATCAAAAACCGGTTTTCAATGTCTGCTATCGTATGCTGGGCAGTCGCACCGATGCGGAAGATGCCGCGCAAGAAACCTTCATCCGGGCGTTCCTGAAGTTGAACAGTTACGACCCCGACCGAAAATTCTCGTCGTGGCTTTTTTCCATCGCCTCCCATTATTGCATCGACCGCCTGCGCAAACAACGCATGAAGCTGGTCAGTTGGGATGACCTCCCGCCGTGGCGATGGATTCCCGCCGAAAAATCATCCGAGCCGGAATCGGTGCTGATGGCGGATGAAAAATCGCGCGAACTCTGCGCGTTGCTGGACGCATTGCCGCCCGATTATCGCGCGGCGGTGGTGCTGAAATACTGGCATCAACTGAGTTATGATGAGATTGCCGAAACGCTGGAAACAACCGTCAGCGCCATTAAAAGCAAGCTGTTCCGCGCCCGAAAGATGATGGCACAGGCGGCGAAAAAAGAAGCCGCATCACCGGCGAGGGTGGGTGTTACATCGCCCCTGATGGTGTTGTGAAAAAGGTGAAGCCTATGGATAAATTTATCGCGAAACTCCCCCAATATTTGGAAAATGGTTTGAGTGAAAGCGAGTCCATCGAACTGGAAACGCATTTGGCGGATTGCCCGGTGTGTCAGGCGGAATTTGACGCGCTGACTCGCTTCGACCGGTTGCTGGCATCTGCGCCGGTGGTTGCACCGCCCGCCGATTTTGTCCACAGCGTCGAGGTGCGGCTGGAAAGGCGGTTGCATCGCCGACGCACCATCATCGGCACACTGGTCATCGGTTCATTGTTGATGGGC
>JAJRSQ010000127.1 GCA_024278725.1 Chloroflexota bacterium | reverse complement strand
TGCGCCAGCACATCCGCGGCGTCCATCGCCAGCCCCACTTCCGAGCCGGTGGCAATCAGGATGACATCGGGGTTGCCGGATGGCGCATCCCGCAAAATATACGCCCCTTTGTCCACCGCCATCGGCGCGGAGTCGAAGGTGGGGACTTTTTGCCGGGTGAGCGCCAGCGCCACCGGACCCGATTTGTGTTCCAGCGCCACGCGCCACGCCTGCGCGGTTTCGTTGGCGTCGGCGGGACGGATGAGGGTGAAATTGGGAATCGCCCGCAATGCCGCCAGATGTTCCACCGGCTGGTGGGTGGGACCGTCTTCCCCCAAACCGATGCTGTCATGCGTGAAAACGAAAATGGCATGCACGTGCGACAACGCCGCCACCCGCAACGCCGGGCGGCTGTAATCGGCGAAGACCAAAAAAGTGCCGCCATACGGCACAACGCCGCCGTGCAATGCCATCCCGTTGATGATGGCGCTCATCCCGTGTTCGCGCACGCCGAAATGGAAGTTTCGCCCGGCGTAATTTTCAGCGGAAAAAGCGGGATAATCCTTGAGGAAAGTGTTGTTGCTGGGCGCTAAATCCGCCGAGCCGCCGATGAGCGTCGGAAGATGGGGCGCAATGGCGTTCAGCACTTTGCCCGATGCGGCGCGAGTCGCCATACCGCCGTCGGCGGGGTTGAATGAGGGCAATGCGTCCGTCCAGCCGGCGGGTAGTTTCCCGGCAATGGCGCGCTTCAGCGTGGCGGATTCAGCGGGAAAAGCGGCTTCATACGCCGCAAAACGGTCGAGCCACGCCGCTTCCGCCTCCGCACCCTGCGCGACCGTCTGCCGGAAGAAATCGCGGGCGGCGTCGGGCACGGTGAAGGGTTCATCCCACTCCCACCCGTATGCCGCTTTGGTCAGCTTGATTTCCTCCGCGCCCAACGGTGAGCCATGCACCCCCGATGTATCCTGCTTGTTCGGGCTGCCATAGCCGATATGGGTGCGGCAGGCGATGATACTGGGCTGGTCGGTGACGGCTTGCGCGGCGGCAATCGCCTCGGCGATGGCGGCGCGGTCGTGCCCGTCCACCGACTGCACGTGCCAGCCATACGCGCGGAAACGCGCCATCCGGTCTTCGGTGAACGCCAAATCGGTGCTGCCGTCAATGGAAATGTGATTGTCGTCATACAGATAAATCAGCTTGCCCAGTTTCAAATGTCCCGCCAGCGATGCCGCTTCGTGCGAAACGCCTTCCATCAAATCGCCGTCGCTGACGATGCCGTAGGTGTAATGGTCGATAATATCGTGCCCGGTTTGATTGAATGTCGCCGCCAAAAATGCCTCGGCGATGGCGAAACCCACGCCGTTGGCGAACCCCTGCCCCAACGGACCGGTGGTCGTTTCCACGCCGGGCGTCAGCCCCACTTCGGGGTGTCCGGGGGTGATACTGCCCCACTGCCGGAAGTTTTTCAGGTCATCCAGCGAAACATCATAGCCGGTCAGATGCAGGAGGCTGTACAGCAACATCGAGCCGTGTCCGGGGGAAAGTACGAATCGGTCGCGGTTGAACCAGTGCGGGTTGCGCGGGTTGTGGCGCAGAAATTGCGTCCAAATCACAAATGCGCCGTCCGCCATCCCCATCGGCATGCCGGGATGCCCGGAATTGGCTTTTTGCACGCCGTCAATCGCCAGCGTGCGGATGGTATTCACACAAAGTTGTTCCAAAGTCTGGTCAGTCATAGTTTCTCCTGTTTCGGGTTTCAATCAGTTGTCAGTTATCAGCGGTCAGCGGTCACTCGCGCCCACGCCGCAATCCGAGCGATGTCGCCGGGGGTGGTGCGGCAGCAACCGCCAACAACCGCCGCGCCCGCGCGGTGCCACACCGCCGACAGTTCGCCGTATTCACCGTGCGCCGCCGCGCCATGCCATGATTTTTCCGCCACCGAATAGCCTTCGCCGGAATTGGGATACACAATCAGCGGTTTGGCGGTTTTTTCCCGCGCCGAGGCGAGCAGCGCCGGGATAAATTCCGGCGGGGTGCAATTAATCCCCACGGCGGCAATGCGGGGAAAATCGTTCAGCCACGCCACGCAATCGGCGAAGGGCGTGCCGTCGGAAATATGCGCGCCATCTTTGGCGGAAAAACTCAACCACGCCCAATGGTCGGGGAATTCATCCGCCAGCAGGCGCGCCAACGCCTGCGCTTCCAAAAAAGACGGGATGGTCTCGCAGGCGAAAATATCCGCCGCCGTTTCCGCCAGCACTGCCAGCCGGGGGCGGTGAAAGGCGATGAGTTCCGCTTCCGTCAGCCCGTAATCCCCCCGATATTCCGAGCCGTCCGCCAAAAACGCGCCGTAACTCCCCACCGATGCGGCGACAATCGGCTTGGGGCGGCGGGCGCGATTCGCCGGGTTCGCCCAAAACTCATCCCGCGCTTCCACCGCCAATTGCACCGCCAACCGCATTAAATCGGCGGCTTCCGCGCGCGATAATCCCCGCCGCGCAAACCCCTCGAAAGTGGCTTGATAGCTCGCGGTGGTGGCGCAATCCGCACCGGCGGCAAAATAGTCCAAATGAACCCGCTTAATCAGTTCGGGCTGTTCCAGCAACACCTTCGCCGACCAGAGGGGATCGTTCAAATCGCAGCCGCGCCGCTCCAGTTCGGTTGCCAGCGCACCGTCCAAAATCAGCGTGCCATATTCTTTTAGAATTGTCGCAATTGGATTTACATTCATTTTTGCGCTAAAATTAGAGTAGATTTTTAGTTGTCGGTTATCAGTTTTCAGTTTACTGACAGCTGACAGCTGATAGCTGATAGCTGACCACTGACAACCAATAGCTATTATACACAAACTATGACCAGAAAAAAGTTAGGTGACTCACGAAAAAAATCCTGGCTGGTGCGAGGGCTGCTGTCGCTGGGGGCAACGCTCTCCGGTTATGTTTTCTGGAAGGGTATCAGCTACAGCCGACGAATTCTCCGCCAGCCGAAACTGCTCGCGCGGAATG
>JAJRSQ010000126.1 GCA_024278725.1 Chloroflexota bacterium | reverse complement strand
GTGCGCCGCCGTCTTTCCCACAAACCCGCCGATGGTCGCCGGCGTTTCCGCCCACCCGGCGGCGTGCGTTTTTCCCATCGACCCGGTTCCAACAATGCCGATTTTCATGGTCGCCATTTGTCATTCGTCCTTTGTCATTTGTGGTGTGTGAAACGTATTGCGTATTGTGTGATATGTGAAATTGGTTATTTGCTAGGTTCTGTTGATATTTTGTCTTTTTCGGCAGACCGGTGCATTTTCCGATGTAGGGACGACCCTTGTGGTCGCCCGGTGCTGTGGTTTAGGGACAGGGCACGCGGCGGCGTGCCCCTACACCGACAAATGCACTCATTCGTCATTCGTAACTCGTCATCCATTATTTCACCGCCCCGGCGGTGATACCACCCGAAAAGGATTGAGGGCGGGGGTGTGGGGGGAGTCCCCCATCATCTTTTTTTATTTGACCGCCCCGGCGGTGATGCCACGAATGAGTTGCCGCGAGAAAAGAATATACAGCAACAAAATCGGTATCATCGCCAACGTCAGCGACGACAACACCGCATTCCAATCGCTGACGAATTGCCCCAGAAATTGCTGTGCGCCATACGTCACCGTGCGCGTTTTTTCGCCGGGCGCGAGAATCAGCGGGAACCAAAGGTCGTTCCAAATGGGAATCATCACAAAAACGGCGACGGTCGCCACCGCCGGGCGCACCAGCGGCAGCACCAGCCCGAAGATACGATACTCGCTCGCGCCGTCAATGCGGGCGGCTTCCTTCAGCTCACGGGGAACCTGCTGCATAAATTGCTGCAACACAAAAATTGTCAGCGGCAAACCCTGCGCGCTGTAAACCAAAATCAGTGCGGTCAGGGTGTCAATCAACCCCATCGAAACAACCAGCCGCAGAATGCTGACCGTCCCCAGCCGGATGGGAATCATAATCCCCAACGCCAGATACAGCCCCAGCAGCGTGTTTCCCGGAAACTTATATTCTGCCAATGCATACGCCGCCATCGCCCCTAAAAACAAGACCAGCAAAATAGATACCACCGTCACCACCAAACTGTTGACAAAATACAATTGAAAGTTCGAGCGTTCAAATACGGTTTGGTAGCCTTCTAAACTGAATGTGCCGGGCAACGGCGGAGTCAGTGGCGCTTTAAAAATCGCTTTCCGTGTTTTCAGTGAGTTTTGAATGATGAGTACGATGGGAAACAGCGCCAGGACGGTGTACGCCAGCAGAATGATTTGCGGCAGCACGTATTGGGAAAATTTGTAGCCACGGTTATGTGTTTTTTTCATTTTATCGTCTCTCAAACTTCATAGACCGTCATCCGGCGCTGCCATCCGAAAAGATAAGCCACCACGCCGAGTAAAATAATCAGGAACATCATTGCCGCGACGGTCGCGCCCATTGTCGGATTGCCCAACTGCAATTGGAACCCGAAGAAGGTACGGTAGAAAAACGTGCCCATAATGTCGGTGGAGAAATTGGGACCTGCCAGCGCGCCCTGAGCGGTGTAAATCAGGTCGAAGGCGTTGAAGTTGCCCACATAAGTCAGAATTGCCACAATACCGACGGTGGGCAGGATAAGCGGAAATTTGATGCGCCAGAAAACCGTCCAATTCGATGCCCCATCCACCCGTGCCGCTTCGATGAGTTCTTCGGGGATGCTGATGAGCGCGGCATAAAAGAGCATCATCGGAATGCCGATAAACTGCCACACCGAAATGAGCGCCAGCGTGACCAACGCCGAACTTTCCAACCCCAACCACGGCTGAAACAGGTCGGCGATGCCCACCGCACCCATAATGCTCTCTGCCACCCCCCATAACGGGCTGAGGATGAGTTGCCAGATGAAGCCCACAATCACCACCGACAACATCGTCGGCATAAATAATACCGTGCGATATGTCCCCCGCGCGAACAGTGCGCGGCGGCTCAACAGCGCAGCCAGCAGCAATCCCACCGGATTTTGGACGAACATATGAATCAGAAAGAAGATGAAATTGTTGCGCAGCGCGCCCCAAAATCGTGCCGACCACATTTGGTCTGTCAGCAGGGTGATATAATTTTGTAGCCCCACAAATACTTCAGTACCTTCCCCATTGGGCGCGAACAGACTCAAGCGCAGTGAATCGAGCAACGGGTAAATCATAAACAGGGTGTAAAGCAATGTTGCCGGCGCAAGAAAAACGACAATATGTGTGGGGAAAGGTTTTTTGCGTTTTTTTGCAGATAATTGCTGCATAACCTTCTCCGTTTTCAACAACTGCCGGCGGGTGGGTGCAAGCCCATCCGCCGGCTATTTTTCAAGTTATTCTACTGTGGGGTATACCACGAATCCAGCCCGTCCTGAATTTGCTGGGCGGCTTCTTCCGGGGTGATGTCGCCGTTGATGACCTGCGCGCTGACGCGCCACAGTTCGTTTTCAAGGTTCGGTTCACCGCGAGAAAGAATTTGGTATGAGTTGCGGATGGTCGAATCGCACTCGTTGCGCCAGTTGACGAAGGTCTGCGCCACCGGGTCTTCAATGTTAACTTGCGCATTCGACAGCGAGAAGAAACCGGGCAACGCATTGCTGTACAGTTCCGCAAATTCCGGCGTCGTCAGCCATTCGAGGAATTTCCGCGCTTCTTCGGGGTGTTCGGTATTGGCGTTCATGCCCATCGCAATGTCGGTATGGTCGCTGATGTAACAGCTATCCGCACCGGCGGGAACCGGCGGTTTGAACGCGCCCATCTCAAAATCAGCCTGCTCGTTGAAGAGAGAAATGTCCCACGAACCGGCGGGATAAATCGCCGCGCGTCCCAGCGAGAAAAGATTCTGCGAATCGGGGTAGCTCTGCGCTTCAAAGCCTTCCGCCAGATACGGATTCCATTTCGCCAACTGCTCCCACACTGCCACATATTGCGGGTCGGTGAATTTCTCCGTCCCCGCTATCAGCCCCAGCCGACCTTTTTCGCCCTTCCAATAGTTGGGGCCAATATTCTGGAAGCCCATCGTCGCCGCTTCCCACTGATCAGCCGTGCCCATATCCAGCGGCACATAACTGCCATCTGCTTTGATGGTGTCCAGCACTTGGAAGAACTCGTCCACCGTCTGCGGCTCGCTCAAACCCAGCTCGTTGAAAATATCTTTGTTGTAAATGAACCCGTGAATCACCGACGCCATCGGCACGCAGAAAACATTCGAGCCGTCATCGGTAATCCACGCGCTTTTCGCCACGTCGCCGAAGTTGTCCATGCCGGGCAGGTCATTGAGTGAAGCGAGATAGCCCTGGTCATACAGCGCCAGCGAGGCGTCGAAGGGACGGCAGGTGATGAGGTCGCCCGCGGTGCCCCCTTCCAGCTTCGCGTTCAGCGCGGCATTGTATTCCGTCGGCGCGCTGGGGGCAAAGATGACTTCAATATTGGGGTAATGTTTGTTGAAAGCGGGGATAATCGTGTCCTGCCAGATTTTCAGGTCGTCGTTCCGCCAGCTTTCGATGGTCAGCGTCACTTTTTCAGTGGACGCCGGTTGCTCAGCTTGCGCCGGGGCTTTGGTTGGCTCCGCTTGCGCCGGCGCCTGAGTCGGTTCCGTTTGCGCCGGAGCTTTGGTCGCTTCCGGGGCAGTGTTCCCGCCACATGCGGCGAGTGCCAGCACCAAAATCATCAAAAAACTTATAAGAATTTTCTTCGACATCTTCTGTCTCCTCCATTGGGGTTTCAAAAACAAATCTGATTTCTATCCGTATATTTGAGTTTTTTTGAAAGGTCACCTCCTCACTTTTTCTATGCGCCGATGCACCTCATCGGCGAAATCTGCGATATGTTGCTGTACAAAATCAGCGGGAGACCGAGTCTCGTCTGTGATGAGCGGGGTTAAATCCATGGCGAACGCCAGCAAGCCGGCGGCGTCGGTGGCGTGGCTGGCGTGATAGGTGGCATTCGCCCGCCGACGCCCCATTGTGGCGAGGTCGTACCGTTTGCCGCCGCTGACCTGCGAATCGAAAACGCCGACCAGCGCCATTTGCAAATTCTCAAAACGGGACAAATCGAAGGCGACTTTCCGGTCGTCCGGCAGCCAGTCTAAATCGCGCCAAACTTCGCACCCGTACAATTTGCGGGGACGCTCGGCGGCGGGGAGCAGCCGGATGGCGGCGATGGTTTTCAGCGCCACGCCGATGTGGGTGTCATGTTTGTCCGCCAAATTGTGGGTGTAAACGATGTCGGGGCGAGTGGCGCGCAAAATGTCGGCGATGTCGGCGATGGGGGCGGGGTTGCCACCGTTTTTGACTGCCGCGCTGGGGAAATCGAGCAAAATTTGGGCGGCATATTCGCCGATGACGGCGGCTTTTTTCTGCTCGGTGTTGCGCACCGCCCACATCTGTTCATCGGAATAGTTGCCGTAAATGCCACTGCGCGGCGAGCCGCGTCCATCCGTCACCACCACCCCGGTGAACCAGCGGTCAGCCCGGCGGAAACACGCGAAAATGCCATCTGCCGCCATAATCTCCAAATCGTCCTGATGGGCGCCAATTGCCAGATGGGTGGTGCGCGCCAGCGCCTCATCTGCCGGGACACCATCGGGAATGAAAATTTGAGCGTGCGGTTGATGAAACTTCATGCATCCTGCTCCTTGCTGCCTGATTTTTGAACGCTCGGCAGGCTAGCGGCGGCGATGGATTGCCCCACCCGCCGGCTCTTTTCGTCGGGGAGTTGAATGTGAATTTTCTCTGCCAGCGCCGGAAATTCGTCGCGCAGAACGTTTTGCGCGGTGTCCAAAATGATGTTCCCCCCCGCGCCGGAGGTCACACGCCCCAAAATGAGAACGTGTTTCAGGGCGTAAAAATCGGCATAATGGGCAACGGCATACCCCAAATATGTGCCGATGGTCTGCCAAATTTGCCGCGCGCCCGCGTGTCCGGCTGCCAGTTTTTCCTGCACAAATTTCAGTTTTTCGGCATTGGTGATGCCATCGGGAATGGCGATGCCCACCTGCGGCGCGAGCCGGAAAACCGCCTGCTGCGAAAAATAACGCGCGCCCACGCCCCGGTCGCCCGACCATTCATCGACGGGTGCGGCGGGATGGTAATCCACCGGCGCAAATGCCAATTCGTTGAGCCAATCGGTGATATTCCCCTCGCGGTTCACATATCCCGCCGCCAAACTCGACCCCATCGCAATTCCCAAAATGCAGTCATCTTCCAGCGACATGGAACCCGCCAGCGCGGTCACTTCGCCATCGTTCACCACTTCCAACGGCACGCCCAATTCATCGCGGATGCGCCGGAACATGGTGCGCACTTCATCGAAACGGTCAGCCGGAATGCCCCGAAACAACGACGCGACCATCGGGCAATTGTTGACATACACCCCCGCCGAACTGCCGCCGATGGCGTCGAGGCGGGGCAATTTTTGGATGGCAACTTTCAGCGCCGCCATAATATGGTCATAATGATACCGGGGGTCGGATTGCAGGGTCGGCTCCCACACAATTTCATCGCTGTAAACAGCTTTGCCATCCACCACCGCCGAAATTTTCAGGTCGGACGCGCCCAAATCAAACCCGATGCGGCAGCCATCCAAATGACGCCCCAGCGATTGCGCGCTTTCATTTTCCGGCGGTACATCTTCGGGCGGGCAGGAAATGACGGTGAACGCCCGGCGATAGATGCGCTCGCCCATAAACTCGGTATCGAATGCCCGCGCACCACGGGGGGAATAAACATGCGCCAAATGCTCGCCGACGGCGGATGCGCCGCCGACATAAACTTTCCACGCGCCACGCTGCCAGAGCAGAAACTTCAGCAGTCGCTCGGCGTGGAAAAGGTTTTCGGGGGCGCGAGGGTGGTCGGCGGCGAAGATGACCGTCTCGAACCGCGAGAGGCTGCCGTTCACCCGTTCCAACCCGAAGATGAGGGGTTCGCCTTTGCCGGAGGCGGCGACATCGTTCAGGAAGGCGTGGTGCGCCGGCGCGGCGGGCGCAAAATTCGTATCCAGTGGAGGCGTATGCTTCAATTTTATGGGTTGATGGATGGTCATCACGGTGGTCAACTCCGAAAAAGTAATCTAAACAATGCCCAATTCATCCGCCAGCACCAGCGCCGATGCGCCGAGCACGACGATATCCTGCCCCAATTCGCTGAACGTCAGTTCAGTATCATCTGCCAAAAAAAAGGGCGCGTTTGCCATGATGGATTGCCGAATGGACGCCAGAAATTTCGCGCCGAATTGCGCCATCATCCCACCGATGACGATGTGGCGAATATTGAGCGTGGCAACCATCGCGGCGAGCGCCTGCCCCACAGAGCCACCCATGCTCACCACAACATCGGTCAGCGCCGGGTCGCCGCCGGAAACGGCGCGCACCACATCTTCAAAAGTGAGGTCGGCGGCGGGGAGGAGTTGCCGGGCGCGGGTCAACAAGGCACGGCTGGTGACGAGCGTTTCCAGACAACCGCGGCTGCCACAGCGACACAACTCGCCGTTTTCCACCATCCGCACGTGCCCGATTTCACCCGCGCCGAAACCGTCGCCGTGGAAAAGCTGCCCGTTGATGATGATACCGGCGCTCACCCCCAACCCGATTTTTATCACCAGCAGGTTGGCAATGTTTTTCTTTTTGCCGAAGGTATATTCCGCCAGTGCCGCCGCTTGGCTGTCGTTCGCAATGTACACCGGCAAGTCGTAACGTTCGGAAAGGAGGGAGCGCAGGGGGAGGTCGCGCCAGTTGAGATTGACCGCTCGGCGCACGATGCCGTTGGCGGCGTCCATCACCCCCGGCGAGCCGATGCCGATGCCGAGCAGCGGGCTGTCCGCCAGCGCCAGCAATTGGTCAATCAAATCATACACCCGCGCCAACGCGCCATCCCCGTCGCGGTTGTCCACGGGCAGGGTGATGCGGTGGCGGATTTCGCCGCGCAGATTGATGACACAGCCGCGAAATTCGCTGTCCGCCAAATCAATACCGATGAGCTGGCGGGAATCATTGACGACGCTGAGCAGGGTGGCGGGTTTTCCGCCGCCGGATGACGTTTGCCCCACTTCGGCAACCAACGTTTCGCCCATCAACTCAGCGACGATGCTGGAGACCGTCGGGCGCGTCAGATGGGTCACGCGGGCAATCTCGGCGCGGCTGATTTCGCCGCGTTCATAGATAGTTTTCAGAATCAGCCGCTTGTTGTGGTCTTTCAGTTGCTGGCGGGTTGCCTTTTTGAGGGAAGGGGTCATCATTGCCTCGAATTAGTTTGTTAGTTAAATGAACTTACAATTGCCAGTATAACGTATTTCGCCGCCGGAGTCAAATGGAAATTTCCGGCGGCAGCACATTGACAATTTCTCCACTTTCACCGATAATGGGAGCGTAATCATCTTGAGAGGAAGAATCGCATGGAATTTTACAGTCACGCCGAAGTTTCGTTACACCCCCAAAAAATCTACGAATTACTGACCATCCCCAACCTGCCCGAATTTTGCGCCTCCATTTCCGAAGTCATTTCGGCAGATGACCACACCGGCGAAGTGTACAGCGTGTGGGGAAAATTCACCGTCCACCGGGAGCAAATCAGGCGCGGGGTGCGTTTCTCATTCCCGACATGCCCCAACGCCCTCGCCTGGACAATCACCTCCGAGAAATCGGAGGCGGGGAATTATTACCTACTGGTACACTGCACCATCAACCGCAAAACCCACACCGACGATATGATTGCCTCGCTGGAGGAATTTGTCGCCGATTGGCAAACCGGGTTGGCGAATCTCGTCCCGGCGTAAACCTGTTGCACCCCAAGAAGCGGCTCGCTTGAGCCGCTTTTTTTTCGTCTCCCTGCCAACAACCGCACTGCATTTTGCCCCAAATTTAAACTTGAAGAATTCCCCTTTTTGTTGTATCATCACCTCTCAAGCAACTTTCCACAAAATAACATAACCGCCGAAAAACCGGCTTTTTTTGCCGGAAGCATTTTCCATACCCCACACCTGAGGTTGTGTGGTCTGTTTCTCAAGGAGGTGAATCCCGAAACGACCCGACGGAGTTGAATTTTCTACCCAAATACTTCCCAATTACGCCAGCAGGAGGATATCGTATGTTTAAGAAAGCAGGATTTTTACTGATTATCGCATTGATGATGGGCACGCTCGCCGCATGCGGTGGCGCCACCACATCTGAAAATAAGAATCTCGACAAACCCGTGGTGTTCGGCGCATACGCCACCGCCATTGAGGAACCGTGGGATGGCGTCATCCATTCCGCGCTGACAAAAGCCAAAGACGCCGGAAAAATCGAATACACCTACACCGACGACATCGGCTATGCGGGCGACATGGAACGCATTTTGCGCGAAGTCGCCGAGCAGACCAAACCGAACATCATCTTCGGCGACGCCTTTGGCAATGAAGAAGCCGTGCGACGGGTGGCGAAAGATTATCCCGAAATCGCCTTCGTCTTCGGCTCCGGCGGCGGACCCGTTGAGCCTAATTTCTCGGTGTTCGACAACTGGATCCACGAACCCGCATACCTGAGCGGGATGCTGGCGGGCGGTTTGACCAAAAGCAACGTCATCGGCGTGGTGGGGGGAATGCCCGTGCCGGAAGTTAACCGCATCATCAATGCGTTCATCGCCGGGGCGGAAGCGGTGAACCCCGATGTGGACGTAAAAACATCCTTCATCAATAGCTGGTTCGACCCCGCCGCCGCAAAAGAAGCGGCACTGGCGCAAGTTGATGCCGGCGCAGATGTGCTGTTCGCGGAACGCTTCGGCGTGATTGAAGCCGCCGCCGAAAACGGCTTGCTTTCATTCGGCAACATGAGCGACCAACGCGAACTCGCCCCCGAAAGTGTGGTCAGCGGTCCCGTGTGGAGCATGGAACCGACCGTCGAATACATCATCAATCAGGTGAAGGGCGGCACCTATACCGCGCAAGACCTGAAGGACTTCAGCATGGTCGCCAAAGGCGGCGCCAGCCTCGCGCCCATCAATTCCGCCATCAACGCGCCCGCCGATTTGGTGGCGCAGGTGAAGGCAAAAGAGGATGAAATCAAAAACGGGTTGTTCCGGGTGGATATTGACGAGGCGCAACCGCCGGCGTCATCGAAAGCAGGGAAATAACTCGCGCCCCAAACCTCAAAAAGGGGCGGATGATCCTTCCGCCCCTTTTTTACAGCAAAAAACATAAATACCTCTTCAACAAAAAGGATTGCCCGTGAAAACGCAAAATGCGGTTGAAATGCGCAATATCTACAAACAATTCGGAACGATTGTCGCCAGCAACGGCGTGAATTTTTCCGTGCGCCGGGGCGAAATTCACGCGCTGCTGGGCGAAAATGGCGCGGGGAAAACCACCCTTATGCGCATGCTCTACGGTCTCTACCGCGCGGATGCCGGTGAAATTGAGATTTTTGGGCAACCCGCCGACATCAAATCCCCCAGAGACGCCATCCAACAGGGCGTGGGTATGGTCACCCAACATTTCGCGCTGGTTCCCCCGCTGACCGTCACCGAAAACATCATTCTGGGCTACACCGATTCTTTCCAACTCAATATGCCCGCCGCGCACAAAAAAGTTGCCGCCGCCGCCAAAAAGTTCGGCATTGACATCACCCCCACCGCGCTGGTGAAAGACCTCTCGGTGGGGCAGCGCCAGCGCGTTGAAATTCTGAAGGCGCTGTATCGCAACGCCAAAATCCTCATTCTGGATGAGCCGACCGCCGTTTTAATCCCTCAGGAAGTTGACCAGCTTTTTGAAAGTCTCACCCATCTGCGGGAAAGCGGGCTGTCCGTCATTTTCATCAGTCATAAATTAAATGAAGTGATGACCATCACCGACCGGGTGACGGTTTTGCGCGGCGGCATCTCTGCGGGAACGGTGGAGACTGCCCGCACCACCCCCGCCGAATTGGCGCGCATGATGGTCGGGCGGGAAACGTTTGGGGTGAGCAAAACCCCAAAATCCAAAGTCGGCAAAACCATTCTCCATCTGGAACGGGTTGCCGCGTTGGACAACAAAGGCTTGCCCGCGCTGAAAGACATTTCGCTGACGGTACATGCCGGGGAGATTGTCGGGCTGGCGGGGGTTTCCGGGAACGGGCAGGTGGAATTGGGCGAAGTGCTGGCGGGCGTCCGCCCGTGTGCCGCCGGAAAAATCACGGTGGACGGGCAGGACGTGACGAATGTCGGCGCATCGAAGATGATGGACGCGGGCGTGGGGCGCATCCCCGAAGACCGCCACAAAAGTGTGGTGGGGGAAATGACGGTGGCGCAGAATATGGCGCTGGAGCATCTGCATCCCTTCATTGAACGCGGCTTGCTCAACCACCGCCTCATCAAACAGCACGCCGAACAATTGATTGCAGATTATCAGATAAAAGCCGCCCCCGGCGATAAAATCCGCACGCTCTCCGGTGGCAACATGCAAAAAGTGATTCTGGCACGGGTGCTGGAACGCAATCCGAAGGTGATTGTGGTGGCGCAACCCACGCGCGGGCTGGACGTGGGCGCAACCGAATATGTCCGCCAAAAATTGCTCGACCAGCGCGAGCGCGGCGCGGCAATTCTGCTCATCTCCGAGGATTTAGACGAAATCATGGAACTATCCGATAAAATCGCGGTCATTTATGAAGGCGAAATTATGGGCATCATCCCCGCCCGTGAAGCCACACCGGACCGGCTGGGGCTGCTGATGTCCGGCGTGGCGGAGGAGACGACACATGCCATT
>JAJRSQ010000125.1 GCA_024278725.1 Chloroflexota bacterium | reverse complement strand
GGCGTAGACACCGTTTTCGGCATGGTGGGACACAGCAATCTGGGTTTTGCGGACGCTATGCGCCGCGCGGAAGAAGCGGGCAAATTGCGCTATTTCGGCGTGCGGCATGAGCGCGCGGCGGCATTCGCGCGGCTATGCGGCGGCGAGGGCTTTCGCGCCACCACCCCGGCGGAAGTCGCGCCCGCCATCGCCGCCGGACTGGCGGCAACCGGTCCCGCCATCGTGGAAATCCTCACCGACCCGATGGAGACGTGAGGGTAAATATCCCAACCTTAAAATTTCACGCCGCAAGATTGACAATCCCCGTTAAATATGATAATGTGTTTGAACGCTGCACGTTCCGTGCAAATTTTTTTGAAAGGAGTGCCGGATGCAAAACTATATTTCTTGGATGAACGGCTTTTTGGCTCGCCAACCGCTCGGCGGTAGCGATGCTGTTGCGCCCAAGCGAAGTGCGTCCGGTGACTCTGTGTAACGTTCCCATTTTCTGACACAGAAACCGCAGGCGCACCGGTCTGCGGTTTTTTTATTGTGCGGATTTCCCCCGCGCCCACCGCAGACTCGCCCTCTGCGGTTTTTTTGTGCGGAACAGCCATCAGTTTTCAGCACATCACGTATCACTCATCACGTTTCACGCAGCACGAAAAAGGTTCAACCATGATAAAGTCAAAATTTTATCCCGATTTGAATATCAAAGAAACCACATCTCCCAACCGATTTGTGGGGCTGTGGCGCATAATGCGCGGCTTCCGGCTGACCTATGTCGGCGGGGTGGGTATGCTGGCAATCGCGGCGCTCGCCAAAACATCAACCTATCTGCTGTTGCGCAACTTCGCCGATACGGCATTACAGAACGCCGACGGCGCGCCGCCGGTTTACTATTACGCGCTCGGTTTTCTGGGCTTGGCGCTCTTCGAGGCGGGATTCACCTTTTTAAGCGGCAAGCTCGCCGCCCGTTCCGCCGAGGGAATTACCCTGCGGCTGCGCAATTTTCTGTTCGACCACATGCAGCGGCTGTCGTTCAAATATCACGACCACATGCAAACGGGCGAACTGGTTCAGCGCGTCACATCCGACGTGGATGCCGTGCGCCGCTTTTTCGCCGACCAGGGGACGCAAATCGGGCGCATTCTGATGCTCTTTCTCATCAACGTGGTGGCACTGATGGCGCTGAACCTTCGGTTGGCGCTGCTGTCGGTGATTTTCATCCCGGTGATTGTCGCCATTTCCATCTGGTTTTTCAAACGGATTGCGGCGGCGTATGACGATTACCAAAATCAGGACGGGCTGCTCTCGGCGACATTGCAGGAAAATTTGTCGGGCGTGCGGGTGGTCAAAGCGTTCGCCCGCCAGCCGTTCGAGATGGACAAATTCGAGCAGGTGAATCACAAAAAGTTTGTGCTGGGGCGGCGACTACTGTTGATGCACGCCCTCTACTGGCCCACATCCGACATCGTGTGCGGCGCGCAGTTGCTCATCAGCTACTATCTCGGCGCGCAAATGGCAATCGCCGGCGACCTCTCGGTGGGGACGTATCTGGCGTTTTCCAACCTGATTGTCTGGATTATCTGGCCCATCCGCAACTTGGGACGCTTGATTGCGCAGGGTTCCACCGGGCTGGTATCGTACAAACGGGTGGCGGAATTGATTGACGAAACGCAGGAAGCGGTGGCGGAAGGTCGCCCCATTGACCGAAACACGCTGCGCGGCGAAATCGTGTTCGACCACGTGTCGTTTGAGTATGACCCCAACGCGGCGGTGCTACACGACATCACTTTCACTGCCCGCCCCGGCGAAATCATCGCGCTGATGGGACCGACCGGCTCCGGCAAAACGTCGCTGGTCAATCTGCTGCCGCGATTTTACGACTACACGAGCGGCAGTCTGCGGCTCGACGGGGTGGAATTGAACACCTACGCCCCGCACGCCCTGCGCGAGCACATCGGCATTGTGGAACAGGAACCGTTTTTGTTCAGCCGCTCCATCCGCGAAAATATCGCCTACGGGGTGCGCCGGAAGGTGACGCAGACAGAAGTGGAAGAAGCCGCCCGCGCCGCCGCCATCCACGAGGTGATTGAAACCTTCCCCGAAGGCTACAACACGGTGGTCGGTGAACGGGGCGTGACCCTTTCCGGCGGGCAGAAACAGCGCATCGCCATTGCCCGCACCTTGCTGAAAGACCCGCGCATCCTCATTCTGGACGACTCCACTTCATCGGTGGACACGGAAACGGAGGTGCAGATTCAAGCCGCACTCAACCGGCTGATGGCGGGACGCACCACTTTCATCATCGCTCACCGGGTGCAAACGGTTATGCGCGCCGACAAAATCATCGTGCTGGAAGAAGGACGCATCACCCAAATGGGCACCCACACGGAACTGTTGGCGCAACCGGGGCTGTATCGGGAAATTTACGAGATTCAGGCGCAAGGTAGCGGTTAGCGGTCAGTGGTCAGCGGGCAGAAACCAATAGCTGAACGCTGATAGCTGATAGCTGAATGCCAACTACCAAAAAGGAACAACCATGTCAGACTTTTATTTTGAAGAAGAAGAATTCAATACTCAATTCAACGGGGCAACCCTGAAACGCATTTTCGGGCTGGTGAAACCCCACTGGCGATGGGTGGTCGGGTTTGTGCTGCTCATCGCGGTGGTCGCCGTGCTCGATTCGGTCTTCACGTTCATCAGCAAACTCATCATTGATGAGGGCATCGTCGCCAAAGACCCCGAACGGCTGAAAGAATTGATTCTGCTGTACGGCGGTCTGACCGTCATTCAATCGGCGGGGGTGTTCGGCTTCATCTATCTGACCGGCATCCTCGGCGAGCGCATCCGTTACGAACTGCGGCGCGATTTGTTCAACCACCTGCAAACGCTGTCGTTCAGCTATTTCGACAAAACGCCCATCGGGTGGATTATGTCGCGCGTCACCTCCGACACCGAACGCATCGCCGAGCTGGTCACGTGGGGGACGCTGGACGTGACATGGGCAATCCTGAACCTCATCACCGCCATCACTTTCATGACGATTATCAACTGGAAATTGGCGCTGATGGTGTTCCTGATTATCCCCGTGCTGGTGGTCATCGCCACCGAGTTCAAAAAGCACATCATCGTGCAGTACCGCCGAGTGCGAAAACTCAATTCAAAACTGACCGGCACCTACAATGAAAATATCACCGGGGTGCGGGTAGTGAAGGCGCTGGTGCGCGAAGACCGCAATCTGGAAGAATTCGACAACCTCGCCAGCGATTTGTACCGCGCGGCATACCGGGCGGCGTGGCTGTCGGCGCTGTTTCTGCCGATGGTGCAGATTGTCGCGGCGATGGCGCTCGGCGCGGTGATATGGTACGGCGGGCTTCAGGCGCAACTCGGCGTGATGACCATCGGCGGGATTCAGGCATTCATTTCGTACCTGACGTTCATGATGTTCCCCATTCAGGATATGGCGCGGGTGTTCGCCAGCATGCAGCAAGCCATCGCTTCGGCGGAGCGGGTCTTTTCGCTGGCAGACGCCGAACCAGACATCGTGGATCGCCCCGGCGCAACCGACCCCGGCACAATTCGCGGCGAGATTCGCTTTGAAAATGTGGATTTTCGCTACACGGCAAACGGTAATCCGGTGCTGAAAAATTTCAATCTGACCATCAAACCGGGGGAAACAATTGCGCTGGTGGGTCCCACCGGCGCGGGGAAATCAACCATCGTCAACTTGCTGTGCCGATTTTACGAACCGACCGGCGGCACGGTGCGCGTCAACGGCACGGATTACACCACCCTGCGGCTGGACGCGATTCAATCGCGCATCGGGATGGTGCTGCAAACGCCACACCTGTTCACCGGCTCCATCCGCGAAAATATCCGCTACGGGCGGCTCAACGCTTCCGACGCCGAGGTGGAGGAAGCGGCGAAGCTGGCGCACGCGCACGATTTCATCATCACGCTGGAAAAAGGGTACGATACGGACGTGGGTGAGGGCGGCAATTTACTTTCGGTGGGGCAGAAGCAGCTCATCAGTTTGGCGCGGGCGATTTTGGCGCAACCGGAATGGTTCATCATGGATGAAGCGACCAGCTCAATTGACACCGTGACCGAATCGCTCATCCAAAAGGGGATGGAAACGCTGATGGAAAATCGCACCAGCGTCATCATCGCCCACCGGCTGTCCACCATCAAACGCGCCGACCGAATTTTGGTCATCGAAAATGGCGGCATTGCCGAGATGGGCTCACACGCCGAGTTAATGCGCCGGCGCGGACATTATTTCAATCTGTACACCAACCAATTCCGGCAGGAACGGGAACGGCTGGCGCTGGCATAAAAGAAACCCCGACGGATGCATATCAGCCGGGGTTTTTTGTGTGTTGCATTGGTTTGATTTTATTTCAATACCAGCGGCAAATAAACGTACATCATTGGCGGGGCTGTTTGCTGCACCGTCACGAAAATGGAAGCGGTGGCAGTCAGTGAGCCGTCGGAGACGATATAGCTGAAGGTATCGCCGCCGAAATAGCCGATGGTGGGGGTGTAGACCAGTTGCGTCGTGCCGCTGATGCTCACTGCGCCATTCGCGGGCGTGCCCACCGCGCTGATGGCGAGCGGGTCGCCGTCAACGTCGCTGTCGTTCCCCAGCGGCGAGATGGTCACGGCGAAGTCTTCGTCGGTGACGGCGGTATCACCCACCGCAACGGGCGCGTCATTGATGCTCGCCACGGTGACCGTGACCGCCGCCGAGTCCGTCAAAGTCCCGTCCGAGACGGTGACCATGAACACATCATCCCCATAAAAATTGAGGTTGGGCGTGTAGACCAGTTGCGTTGTGCCGCTGATGCTCACCGCACCGTTCGCGGGCGCGCCCACCGCGCTGATGGTGAGCGGGTCGCCGTTGGGGTCGCTGTCGTTGCCGAGCGGCGAGATGGTCACGACGAGGTCTTCATCGGTGGCAGCGGTATCGTCCACCGCAACGGGCGGCTGGTTGGCGGTGATGTTCACCGTGATGGAGGCGGTATCGGTGAGCGCGCCATCCGAGGCGACATAGGTCAAAATTTCCGAGCCGGAATAGCCGATGGTGGGGGTATAAACTATCTGCGTCGTGCCGACGATGTTCGCCGTGCCGTTCAGCGCGCCGGAAACGCTCATCACCGAAAGGGTATCGCCATCAACATCGCTGTCGTTGTCCAATGGCGAAATGGTGATGGGATTGCTGTCCGAACCGTTGACGAGATCATCTATCGCAACGGGCGCGTCGTTCACCGGGGAAACGGTCACGGTAGTGGTGGCGGTGGCGGTCAGCGCGCCATCCGAGGCAATATAGGTGAAGGTGTCCGTGCCGTTGTAATTGGCGTCGGGGATGTAATAGATATAGAGACCGGCAGCAATCGACACCGCACCGTGTGTTGCCGTCCCCACCGAGGTAATGGCAAGGGATTGTCCGTCCACATCCGAATCATTCCCCAGCACGTCCAGAAGCTCGGTTACATCTTCCTGCGCGGGAAGGGTATCATCCACCGCAAACGGCGGGTCATTTTGCGGGTTGATGGTGACGGTGACCATCACGGCATCGGTCAGTGCGCCGTCACTCACCTGCGCGGTGAACGTGTCGGAACCGTTGTAATTCGCCGTGGGGGTGTAAACCGGCGTCGTTCCGCCGACCGCCATCCCGTTGGCGGGCGGAACAGTGATGGTCCAGGTGAGCGCATCGTTATCGGCGTCAAAAACGTTGGTGTCAAAGCTGAAGGGGGTGGGCGCGCCGTCTTCATCCATGGTGACGGCGGTAGCAGTGACATCGGTGGCGTTCATTTTTGCCACGTTGGCACCGCTATCAGCGTAAATATACAGTTGGTCATTGGGGCTGAAAGCCAATTCCGACGCATAAATACCGGTAGTATCGGAGAGGACGGTTGACCACGCGCCATTGAAAAATTGCTTGACGCGCAACTGAGACGCCCCGGTGACATACATCACCGTGGGAATGCCGCCATTGCTCATCGCAATCCCCGCCGCAATCACATCATCCGCCAAAGAGTCGCCGACGGGAACCCATGTGCCGCCGCTCAACGTCATCACCTTCAGCGTTTTGGTGATGGTAGAATTATCGATAAATGAAATGAAGGGCACATCGTTGTTGTCCAATTCAACCTTCGGTTGCAGCACAGCGTCATCTGAAAAGCCCGGCGCACCGACCGGAGAAAAGCTCCCGTTGCTGTTTTCCAGCACAGATAGCTTGAAGCTTTGCCCCGGGTCCCGTATGGCAACATAGGCGACATCCGCGCTGTTCAGCGCCAGCCCGAGAGAGAAGCCGCCCGGATAGCTTGAATCCGTCACCCACGCCGTACCGTTGAATCGATCCAGATACAAAGCGCCGTCGTTGTATGCCACCAGCGGTTCATCCGCATAGTTGAACCCCAAGACCATGTCCGAGACAATCACGTTGTTTCCGGACGAGCGCGCCGCCGTGCCGACCGTCGTCCACGCACTGCCGGTATATTTTTTCACCGTCAATAAATTGTTCGATGTGTCCCGGTACGCCACATAGGGCACACCCTGTTTGCTGAAGGCAAAATCGAGCGGGATGATTCCGCCCGGAGATGCCACCGTAGCCCCCACGGAAACCCACGCGCCGCCGGTATATTGTTTCACCAGCAGGTTGTAGCTCGAATCTATATACGCAATATAGGGTGTCCCGTTGTGGTCAATTGCCATGTTGACGTAACTGCCGCCCGAAAAACCCGTTCCGGTGAGCGCCTGCCACGTCGGCGAGATGATTCTCGGCGCGTCATTGACGGGATTCACCGTCACGGTGATGGTGGCGGTGTCGGTCAAACTACCGTCGCTGACCACATACTTCAGCCGGTCAATGCCGTAAAAATTGGTGGTTGGGGTGTAAACCACCTGCGTCGCGCCGCTGATGCTCGCCGTACCGTGTTTGCCATTCGTCACCCCGGTGACCGACAACGGATTTCCATCCGAATCGGTGTCGTTGGCGATGGGCGAAAAGGTCAGTGCAATCTCTTCATCGGTGACGACGGAATCATCCACGCCGACGGGAGCATTATTTGCCCCAAACACCGTGATGGCGACCGTGGCGGTATCGGTGAGCGCACCATCGGAGACAATATAGCCCAGCGAATCCGCGCCGACGTAACCGGTGGTGGGGGTGTACACAATTTGGGTATAGCCGCTAATCGCCGCCGTCCCGTGCAGGGGCGCGGTGATGATACCGCCCACCCGCAGATAGTCGCCGTCCGTGTCGGAATCGTTCTCCAACGGCAACAGGGTGGATGGCGCGCTATCCGGCACCGACGCCGTATCATCCACGCCCACCGGTGCAACATTTGAGCCGAGTTGCATGGCGGCAATCTCTTTCCCCAGCCCATTGTCCATAAATCCGATGACCGGCACAATGCTGTCAGGGCGTACCGCAATAGAAACGCTCCCCGTGTCAATATCCCCCACCGATGCCCCGCGATTGCCGACATATTGCCACGCGCCGGTGCCGGTATCAAACTCCATCACCGATATTTTTGTGCCGGCTGCCACATCCGCAAACGCCACAAAAAGCCGGTCGCTCAACCCGATGGCGAGCCGGGGGGTATATGCAAAGCCGCCACTGAAACCCTCGCTCCCCACGGAAGACCATGCCCCGCCGACGTATCTCATCACAGAAGCTTGCCCTATCACACCGGAACTCTTATCCCGGAATACAACCACCGGTGCGCCCGTGCTGTCCACTTTCACATTGGCAAAACCCCCCAGCGTAAAATTTGTGGAAACCACCGACCACGCCCCCCCCGTGTATTTCATCATCGTCAAAGATGAATAATTGTCATAGACCACATATACCGTGCCCGTATTGCTGTCCACGGCAATGCTCGAATTATACATTTCGGCGGCAGAAACGCCGGGGCTGCCCCCCAACGGCGACCAATTCGTGCCATCGAAGTGCATGACCGTCAACTTCTTGCCATTCGACCAATCTTTGTACGCCACAAAAATCTCATTGCCATACAGCGCGAAGCTGGGATATTGCCCGTTGCCGCTATTGATGGTGGCAGAGACCACATGCTGCCACGTCGAGCCATTGAAAGTATCCACCGTGAGACCACCGGAACCATTGCGATACAGCGCATACACAGTTGTGCCGGTGATTGCCAACTGCACATCATTCACTGTTCCCGGCGAAAATCCCGCGCTCCCGACGGTTGTCCACGCGCCGCCGGTATATTTCATCACGGTGGCTTTTTCGCCATTGCCGGCATCCACAAATGCAATGTACGGTGTGCCGTTGCTGTCAATCGCAACGCTGGTGGTGGCGTTCACGCTCGCCGGGACAATGCCGGGTGTGCCGCCCAAAAAATGCCAGCTTTGCGCAACGCCCGCAAATCCGACCACTGCCAGCGCTACCAACAGTGCCGTCGTCAAACCGACAACACTCAATAATTGACCCATTCGATGTTTCATTCTTTTTCCTCCTGCATATCGTGCCCGATGGCTTCCTTATCCAAAAACACCATTAATTTCTTCAGCGATGAAAAACGCTTCTGTTCGCCGGAGTGAATATTCTCCAGCGCGACCCGCCAGCTATGGTCATCGCCGTTGCACCACAACCGCAAAATATACGCCCGGTATTTCCGCCGCTTGTGCGACAAACTATTTTGCATACCTCACTCCATGCTTCGCCCATCACGGCTGTTGCAAAGTAAATTTTAAGGTTGCCGGTTTTCATGATTTCACGCCGCAGGGGCGATTTGCGAGCCGCTCTTACGCACTTTCTTCCGGTTTTAACGAAAATCGGTGGCGTCGTAGGGGGCACGCTGCAGCGTGCCCCCTACTACATTTCCTGCGCAAAGTATTGTTTGTCAAGCGACTTTGCAACAGCCCTGCTTCGCCCGTGAGCATCTTTTACGTCGATACCGATTTTTGCTATAATATCTCTTCAACTTAAAACAGGATTTTCAGACACGGGCAAACACCGGCTTCCGCTGAGACGGCGCGAAACCCGCGTCCATAAACTTCGTGCGCTGTTATCCCTCTTCAAAAAAGAAAAATACGACCCGTCACATTGATTGTATTGTGCGAACGTTCAGAAATCGTTTAAAAAACGGATTGCAACCAACCGATGCCTCCCGCACTCAAAATTCGCCTGCTGGGCGATGTCTCAATTCAATATCACGCTACCCCCGTGAAAAAACTCGCCTCCCGCAAAGCCGTCGCGCTGCTGGCATATCTTGCCCACACCCGACGCACCCACGCCCGCGAATCGCTTGCCGCCCTGCTGTGGGATGCCCGCCCGCAGGCGCAGGCGATGGGCAATCTGCGGGTGGTTCTCTCCAGCCTGCGCAAACACCTGCCGGATTTTGTGACCATCACCCGCCACACCGTTTCCTTCAATGCCGATGGTGATGCGTGGGTGGACAGCGCCGCATTAATGGACACGATTCACGCCGCACAGCGCCATTATCGAGCGGATAAAACCATGACGGCTGAGATGGCGGCGCATCTGACGGGCGCGGTGGCGCTCTACCGGGGCGATTTTCTGGCGGGATTTCACATCCGCCACAGTTTAGGTTTTGAGGAATGGTCGTCGCTGACGCGGGAACAGGTGCGCCACAGCGCACTGGAGGGATTGCGCATATTGGTGGCGCATTACATGCAAACGGGGAATTTATCCGCGGCAATTGAAGCGGTGATGAGCTTGCTGGCAATTGACCCCCTGCAAGAGGAAGCGCACCGCACCGCGATGCGCCTGCTGGCGTTGAACGGGCAGCGCTCGGCGGCAATCAAACAATATCATACCTGCGCCGCCGTGCTGGACGAAGAATTGGGGGTTGACCCCCATCCGCGCACCGTGGCGCTTTATGAACGCATTTTGACGATGGATGCCGTCCCCGCCGCCACCCTGCCGCCGCAACCCACCCCCTTTGTGGGGCGGGAAACGGAACTGGCGGAAATTCACCACCGCCTCGCCGCCGATGACTGCCGCCTGCTCACCCTGACCGGTCCCGGGGGCATCGGCAAAACCCGGCTCGCGCTCGAAACCGCCCGCCGCGAACGCTCGAATTTTCTGCACGGCGCGTATTTTGTACCGCTCGAACAGTTGCATGCAGTGAATGAAATTGTGTACGCCATCGCTCACATTTTTCAGACAACGGTGGATGACGCCGCCCCAGAAGCTTCGCTGCTCGATTTTCTGCGCGAAAAAGAATTGCTGCTGGTGCTGGATAATTTTGAACACCTGCCCCACACCGCCACAGAATTCATCCGGCGGCTGATGGCGGAAGCACCATTAATCACCCTGCTGTCAACCACGCGCCAACGGTTGAACCTGCGCGACGAATGGGTGTTTCCGGTGCAGGGGCTGGCAAATCCCCCCCCGAATGACCCCGCCGCCGCGCAATCGGATGCGGTGCGGCTCTTTGTGCAATCCGCGCACCGCGTCAAACCTACATTTTCCCCCACCCCCGCCGATGTGACCGCCATCACGCGCATCTGCCGGTTGGTGGGCGGGTTGCCGCTGGGGCTGGAACTCGCGGCGGCATGGGTGCGAATGCTTTCATGCGCGGACATCGCCGCCGGCATTGAAGCCGACCTCGATTTTCTGGAAGCCCATACGCACGACCGCCCGACGCGGCATCACAACCTGCGGGTGATTTTCGACCATTCGTGGGCGCTTTTGTCGCCGAAGGAACAAAAGACGCTGCAACAACTGGCGGTGTTCCATGCCCCCTTCAGCCAAAAAGCGGCGACCGCGGTGACGCAATGCGCGCCGCACCATCTGCTGGCGCTGATGGACGCCTCTTTTTTGACCACCCACGCCGACCACGACCGGCTCGACATGCATCCGCTGCTCAAACAATTTACCGCCGAAAAGCTGGCGGCATCCCCCGAATTGGCGCATGCGGCACAACGGCGGCACAGTAAATTTTACACCGATTTTCTCCGGCAGCGGGAAGCGCAACTGCGGGGCGCAGGATCCACCATCGCGGAAGCGGACATCGAAATGGCGCTGGAAAATATTGGTGCGGCATGGACATGGGCGGTGGAAAATCAGGCGGTACACCTCATCAATACCGCCGCGGAGAGTTTTTATCTGTTTTTGTGGAAACGGGGGCGCATGCATGAGGGCAAACGCCGGATGCGAAACGCCATGCATGCCATGTTCACAGCCAACGCGCCGGCGCTGTTGATTGCCCGGCTTCGTTTGTTCGCCGCCGAATTTTCCGCCTGGTTGGCGGAGTATGATGTCACAAAAACGGCACTTATAAAGTGTATCGACGCGCTTGAAGCGGAATCCGCACTCCGAGAGTTGTCCATTGCGCACGACCTTTCCGGGCGAGTGGCTTACTGGCAGGGTGATTTTCCGGTGGCGATACAACATTTCCAACGGGCGGCAACGGCGGCGCGGCAAGCCGATACTCCGTTTGAACTCGCGCAGGCATTGTGCAGCATGGCAAATGCCATATGTGAAACGTCCGCAGATTATGACCGCGCGAAAGAGTATTATGTGGAAAGTCTGGCACTCTCGCAGCAGTTGGGGGACGCACACGGCGTGGCAAAAGTCACCATCAATTTAGGTGCGCTTGAGCAGGTGCAGGGCAATTTTTCGCAGGCTCGTCTCATCTTTGAAGATAGTCTGGCGCAATACCGAAAGCTCAACTATCGGCACGGTATTTCGGCGGCGCTGGCATATCTGGGAGAAGTGTCGCTGGCGCAGGGCGATTTGCAAGCAGCGCGAACATTCACGGAACAGAGTTTTGCCCTCAGCCGCGACGCGGGCGACCGGCAATCAATGGTGGGCACGCTGATTGCGCTGAGCAAATTGAACCGGCAATTGAATGATGTGCCGCAGGCAAAGTTCCATTTGCGGCGCGCGCTCCGCTTGACGCTGACGCTGGATGCCTCACAGTGGATGGCAGCCGGATTGATGGCGTGGGCGGAATTGCAAAACAATTTGGGCAATATGCGGCAGGCGCTGGTAATTTTTGGGTGGCTGTTACATCGGCAAAATTTGGGGAAAGAGCAGACGCAGAAAATCGACGACTATTTTCGGCAGATTACCGCATCGGTGGACGCAGAAACGCGCATCGCCTGCCGCGCCGAAGCAGAATCGGCAGACCGGCAGGCGATTGTATCGCGGGTGCTGGAGGAATAGGCAACACTCGCGGTCGCCCCTGCAATTTCAATCTACGCTAAAAACTGGATAGATACCATTTACCATCGCGTTTGATGAGCTTCATCAGTTCTTCTTTGTCGCCATCAGGTCCCAGCAACACCGGGACTTCCGCCGAGTTGCCATCATCGGAG
>JAJRSQ010000124.1 GCA_024278725.1 Chloroflexota bacterium | reverse complement strand
CTGATGTGGGTATTGTGGGTGTTCCCAATGCCGGAAAAAGCACGCTGCTGGCATCGGTGACGGCGGCAAAACCGAAAATCGCCAATTATCCCTTCACCACGCTTCAGCCGAATTTGGGGGTGGTTTTGGTGGATGACCGCGATTTTGTGATGGCGGACATCCCCGGATTAATTGAAGGGGCGCACGAAGGCGCGGGTTTGGGGCATCATTTTTTGCGGCATGTGGAACGCACCCGCCTGCTGATTCACGTGCTGGACGGCATATCGCCGGACCCGCTCGCCGAATTCGAGAAAATTAATGACGAACTGCGTCTGTTCAACCCGTTGCTGGCGGAAAAACCGCAGATTTTGGTGCTGAACAAAAAAGACATCCCCGACGCCGCCGACCACTGGGACGCAGTGCAGCAAAAAGCGGACGAGCTCGGCATCCCCGCGCGCTTCATTTCGGCGGCGACGCAGGACGGCGTGCGCGACCTGATGCGGCTGGTGGCGACTCAGTTGGCGGAACTCCCCGAGGTTGCGCCCGTCACGCCCGATGTGCCCGTATTCACGCTGGATGACGACGCCTCGGCATTCACGGTGACCAGACAACCCGACGGTTATCATGTGGACGGCGTGGGCATTCAACGGCTGGTGTCGCAAACGTATTGGGATATGCATGAAGCGGTGGAACGGGCGCAATTGCAGTTGGAAACGATGGGCGTGCTGGCGGCGTTGCGGGAAGCGGGTGTGAATGCCGGTGACACCGTATTTTTGGCGGATATGGAATTGGAATGGATGTGGTAACGCTCGGGATTTTTGGCGGCACGTTTGACCCCGTTCACAACGGGCATCTGGCGGTTGCCGAAGCGGTGCAATCGGCGTTGGCGCTGGATTGCGTGCTTTTTGTGCCGGTCGCCGACCCGCCCCACAAGCGAAATCGCGCCCTTACCCCGGCGGAAGACCGCTGGCGAATGGTGAAGCTGGCGGTGGCGAATCGCCCCGGTTTCGCCGTTTCGCGGGTGGATATTGACCGCGCGGGACCGCAATATTCGGTGGACACGGTGCAACTTTTGCAGCGGGAATTCTCGGTTGGGGCAGGGGAGACTTTTTTCATCATCGGCGCGGATGCGTTGGCGGGGATACCGCACTGGCACAACCCGCAGACGCTGGTGGAACGGTGTCGGCTGGTGGCGGTGCATCGTCCGGGGGTTAAGCCGTCTATTGACGCGCTGTTGGCGGCGTTGCCGCAATTGCGCTCGCGGTTGCTGTGGGTGGAAATGCCGCCGGTCCCCATCTCGGCGACGGAAATTCGGCGGCGGGTGGCGCGGGGGGAAGCAATTTCCCGGCTCGTTCCGGCTGCCGTGGCGGATTACATCGCTCGCCACCGGCTGTATCTTTCATCATAACAGAACCATCACAATACCCAGCAGCGTTATCACCACCCCGGCGATGGCGCTCATACCCGGAATTTCGTTCAGAAAAATAATGCCCAGCAGAATGCCGCCCGTTACTTCCTGAGATGCGATTAAATTGGCGTATGTGGCGTGCATATGCCGCAAAGCGGCATTGTACAGCGTGTGACCCAGCCCCAGCGGCAAAACGCCCAGCAACACCACCGAGACAATCTGACGCAAGCCGTATCCCCCCGGCGTGAAAGTTGCAATGGCAACGGGCGCCATCCACACGGCGGCGATGATGTACACGAAAAAGGCATAAGTGAGCAAAGAATAATGTGTCCGCTGCGACCGCCCCGCCACCGAGTAAAACCCGAAGGCGATGGCGGAAATCAGCGCCAGCCCGTCGCCGAGCCATTTTCGCGGCGTCATTTCCGGCTCAAACCCCGCCAGCACTGCAATACCGACCACCACAATCGCCACCCCCACCCACTTTCGCGGTGAGATGGATTCCTTCAAAAATATTGCTGAAAATATTGCCACGAACACCGGCGCGGTGTACACAATTGTCAGTGAATGGGCGATGGTGGTGTAGTTGAGGGACGCGATATACGCGCCGAAATGCACGGCGGTTATCAGTCCGAATACGGTGAATTTCGGCAAATCGCCCGTATTGAGCCTGAGTCGTTGCTTTTGCACCAGCGCCAGCGTTAAAACGCTCAGCGCGGCAATCAGCACGCGCCAGGCGGTCACTTCATACGCCGAGAGCGGCGCTGCCCAGCGCACCAGCACCGGACTGGTGGAAAACGAAGTGACCGCCATCACCGCCAGTATGATTCCGCGCCGTTTATTCTGTTCTGTGGCATGTGTAATTGCTGTCATCCTTTGACAACCCCGTTTCTGCTGGCTATAATCCCTATCGCTTCAGCAGGTAAATAAAAATCTCGCCGTTGTGAACATCCGGATGATTGTGTCGTTAAAATAATAGCCGACACTGTATCATCATATCAAAAAATGGTCAAACATATAGCCTCTGTATCGGGCTATTGTTTAAATTAATCCCGTAACTGCCGAAGGTAGCAAAAAACAAACCTACACAAATTAAGGAGTAAACATTATGACATTTAAACTTCCTGCACTTCCCTATTCTTACGATGCGCTGGAACCGCACATTGATGCCCGCACGATGGAGATTCATCACAGCAAGCATCATAACGGATATACCAACAATTTGAATGCCGCCATTCAAGGCACCGAGCTGGAAGGGTTGAGCATCGAAGCCATTTTGGCGAAAGGGGTGGACAACCTCCCAACGGCGGTGCGCAATAATGGCGGCGGATATGCCAACCACGCGCTGTTTTGGAAAGTGATGAGTCCCAACGGCGGCGGCGAACCCGACGGCGCGCTGGCGGATGCCATCAACGCGGCGTTTGGCAGTTTTGATGCGTTCAAGGAAAAGTTTTCCACCGCGGCGAAAACCCGTTTCGGCAGTGGATGGGCATGGCTGGCGGTCAATAACGGCGCGCTGGAAGTCTTCAGCACCGCCAATCAGGATAGCCCGTTGATGGACGGCAAAACGCCCATTCTGGGATTGGACGTGTGGGAACACGCCTATTACCTCAAATACCAAAACCGTCGCCCCGATTATGTTTCGGCGTTTTGGCACGTGGTGAACTGGGATAAAGTCGCCGAGAACTTCGCTGCGGCAACCAAATAACATCCCCCTTGCGGGCTGGCAAGCGCCAGCCCGCTTTTTTTTGCCGAAAATTACCCGCGGTTAAAAATAAATAAAATCAGGGTTGACAATATACTTCCTTTTGATTACAATGGTTGAAATTTGAATAGTTGACCCTCAACTACTATTTTCAGGAGGAACTGAAATATGACTCATGTAATTGTAGCAACTTGTACCCGTGAAGGTGACTGCGTTGAAGTTTGCCCGGTGGATTGTATCGTCCCCGGTCCGACCGATGACCCCAAATGGAACGACCTTTTCTTCATTGACCCCGACACTTGCATTGACTGCGGTGCATGCGTCCCGGTTTGCCCCCCCGAAGCAATCTTCCCCGAAGAAGATGTTCCCGAAGAATTTGAAGCCGACATCCAACGCAATGCCGACTATTTCACCGATGGTCCCGGCTACTGGGATTATGATTTTGAAGAAGAACGCGCGACCTACAAAGGAAAACCGAAGGGATAAACGTAATTTTTGGCGAATATTCAGGGCGTATCGTTTCGGCGGTACGCCTTTTTTGATGCAATTTACCGTTTGTAAAATTCTGAATGCGTGCTATCCTATCCACACACAAAAATAACCAACGAGGTGAGTATGACCCCCCCATTTATTCACCAAAAAGCGATGGTCATTATGGCGCATCCTGATGACCCCGAATTTTTTTGTGGCGGGCTGGTAGCGCAGTGGGCAAAACACGGCGCGGATATTAGCTATCTGATTTTAACCAACGGCAACAAAGGCAGCGCCGACCCCGCGATGACCCCCGAAAAACTGAAGAACATCCGGCGCACGGAACAACGTGCCGCCGCCGCCGTGCTCGGTGTGAAAACGGTGACCTTCTTCAACGAAGATGACGGCGAATTGACCCCCACCTTGCGCGTGCGCACCGACGTGGTGCGCGAACTGCGCCGCTTCCGCCCCGATGCCGTCATTGCCCCGGACCCCACCACCTATTTCTGGCACGGGCGCATCAACCACCCCGACCACCGCGCTGCCGGAGAAATCGCCGTGAATGCCCTCTTCCCGGCGGTGGGAAATCGCATGTATCACCCTGAATTTTTGGCGGATGGACTGACGCCGCACACCGTAGCGCACATCTTTTTAGCGGGCACCCTTCAGGCTGATTTTTACGTGGATATTTCAGACGTGTTTGACCAAAAAGTGCAAGCGATTTTGTCGCACGCCAGCCAAATTCCCCAACCGGAAGCGTTGTCCGACCGTCTGCGCGAGTGGCATCGTGCCGTTGACGAATACGGTCGGGACGTACTGCGCGAATCATACCGCCGGTTGTATATCGGCTGAAAAAACGCTTTCAATCATTGGATGGGTGTGGTATAATCATAAAAATATCCGGTTGTACAAAAAAATATCGGAGGCGGCGGCAATGCTTGATGATTTGACCATTGGCATCGAGGAAGAGTACCAGATAATTGACCCCGAAACGCGGGAACTGACATCGTACATTCAGGAATTTTTGGAACAGGGGCGGGTAATCCTCAAAGACCAGGTCAAGCCGGAATTCATGCAATCGCAGGTGGAGGTGGGCAGCCATGTGTGCCGCAACATTAAAGAGGCGAGGCAGGAAGTGATGCGGCTGCGGCGCATGGTGTCGGATGTGGCGCACCATCACGGGCGGAAAATCCTCGCTGCCGGCACGCACCCGTTTTCGCGCTGGCTCGACCAGGAAATCAGCGAATATCCGCGCTATTTCGGACTGTTGAACGATATGAAATATCTGGCGCGCCGCCTGTTGATTTTCGGCATGCACATTCACATCGGCATTCCCGACCGGGAACTGCGCATTGATGTGATGAATCAGGTGCGATATTTCCTGCCTCACCTGCTCACCCTGTCCACCTCATCGCCATTTTGGAACGGGCGCGACACCGGGCTGAAATCATATCGCAGCGTCGTCTTTGAAGATTTGCCCCGCACGGGCATCCCGTCGTATTTCAATTCATACGAAGATTACGAGCGGTACGTGAACACCCTCATCAATGCCGGGTGCATCGCCGAACCAACAAAAATCTGGTGGGATGTGCGCCCGCACCCCATCTTTCCCACGCTGGAATTTCGCATTTTCGATTGCGTGACTCGCGTGGATGACGTGATTGCCATCGCCGCGCTGTTGCAGGCGCTGGTGGCGAAACTGATTCAACTGCGCCGCCGAAACATCACCTGGCGGCTTTATCGGCGGGAACTGATTGCCGAAAATAAATGGCTCGCCGTGCGGGACGGCATTGATGGCAACCTCATTGATTTTGGGAAAGAAAAAGCCGTTCCCCTGCGCTTTCTGATGAGTGAATTGCTGGAAATTTTGCAGGATGTTGTGGAGCCGTTGGGCATCCAAAACGAAATCGCGCATGTGGAAACAATTTTGCGCGAAGGCACCAGCGCCGACCGGCAATTGGCGGTTTACCGTGAAACCGGCGATGTGAAAGCGGTGGTTGATATGCTTGCAGACGAGACGATAATGGGGTGCTACTGAAATCGACAGAAACAAAAAAAGCGCCGAAAAGACGCTCTTTGAAAAATAAGCCCCGCCATGCCGTGTGGCTTCCAGTTGTCCTTGAACCTGCATAAGCAGGTGGAAACCATAAAAGGAAAACGTTGCCTTACCCTTTCGAGGGCTACCGCATGTTCCCCTAAAAACAGGTTCCCTGAACGATGGGTGTTGGTTCAAGACGCATGGCGCATCACGAACACGGCAGGGACGGGGCTATAATAGCATAAAAAATTACGCTTGCCAAATTGCCTGAAAATGCCGTTACTTGGCATCCAAGTCTAATTTGATGTGTAATTCTCGCAATTGTGCCTCGGCAACGGGGGTGGGTGCGCCCGCCATCAAGTCCGTTGCGGATTGACTTTTGGGGAAGGCGATGACCTCGCGGATGTTCGGCTCGCCGGCTAATAGCATCACCACGCGGTCAATCCCCGCGGCGATGCCGCCGTGCGGCGGCGTACCGTATTCAAACGCTTCCAGCATATGCCCGAACTGAACTTTCGCCTGTTCAACGTTCAGTCCAATTAACCCGAAAATCTTTTCCTGAATGTCCCGGCGGTGAATTCTGACGCTGCCGCCGGCAATTTCGTAGCCGTTGCACACCAAGTCGTATTGTTTGCCGCGTGCTTTGCCGGGGTCGGTATCCAGCAGCGGAATATCTTCATCCATCGGCGACGTGAACAGATGATGGCTGGGGTCCCACCGATTTTCTTCCTCGTTGCGCTCAAAGAGCGGGAAATCCGTGACCCAGCACAGCGCCATCACATCGTCGTCGCGCAACCCCAGCCGCTCGCCGATTTCCACCCGCAGCCGCCCCAACGCTTCGTTGGCGATGGCGGCGCTGTCGGCGACCACCAGCAGCAGGTCGCCGGGTTTGCCTTCCAGCCGTTCAATCAGCGCATCAATTTCCGCCGGGGACATAAACTTGGCAAACGATGAACGGTGCGGTTTTTCCGGGTTGTCAGAAACGGCGAGCCATGCCAGCCCTTTCGCCCCGAAGGTTTTGACAAAGGCGGTCAATTCGTCAATCTGTTTGCGGCTGTACCCGCCGCACCCTTCGGCATTCAACCCTTTAACCAGCCCGCCGTTGGCAATTGTCCCGGAAAATACCTTAAAGTCGCTGTTGGCAACAATATCGTTCAGTGATTTCAATTCCAGCCCGAAGCGCAGGTCGGGGTTGTCGCGCCCGTATTTTTCCAGAGCTTCATGGTATTTGAGCCGTTTGAAAGGTTTGAAAAGGAGCTTTTTCTCGGTTTCCGTTTCGATGATTTCGGTGAACAGCCGCTCGATGATGTTCATCACGTCGTCGCGGTCTACAAAACTCAGTTCCATATCCAATTGCGTGAATTCCGGCTGGCGGTCGCCGCGCTGGTCTTCATCGCGGAAGCAGCGTGCAATTTGGAAGTATCGCTCGTAGCCCGCCACCATCAGCAATTGTTTGAGTTGTTGCGGGCTTTGGGGGAGGGCGTAAAACTCACCGGGATGCACCCGGCTGGGAACCAGATAATCGCGCGCGCCTTCCGGCGTGCTTTTGAAAAGGATGGGGGTTTCAACTTCCACAAATCCTTCATCGGTTAAAAAATTGCGGATGTGATGCACAACTTTGTGCCGCAAAACAATATTCTTTTGCATGCGCTGGCGGCGCAAATCCAGATAGCGGTAGCGCAAGCGCAACGTTTCGTCCACCGGCGCGTCTTCATTGATGTAGAAGGGGGGCGTTTTGGCGGGATTGATGACGGTTACGTTGGTTGCCAGCAATTCGATGTCGCCGGTTTCCAAATTGGGGTTGCGTAATCCCTCCGGACGCTGGTTCACCACGCCGGAAATTTGCACCACAAATTCATTGCGCAGGGTGCTGGCAATGGTGTGGCTGTCGGCGTCGGTTTCCGGGTTAAATATCACCTGGGTGATTCCCCAGCGGTCGCGCAGATCTATGAAAATCAATCCGCCGTGGTCGCGGCGGCGGTGTACCCAGCCCGCAAGCGTTACAGTTTGCCCGTGGTGTTCGGCGCGGAGTTGTCCGCAGGTATGTGTTTTGAACATGAGTGACATCCTTCCCTGAAATATTGGGCGTATTATGGTTAAAGCGGCACAAATTCTTTATCGGCACATTGTAGCACATTTTTAGGCAGATGCAATCCCTCTTTTCAATCATAATTACTAAAAAAATCGGGTGAAGCCTTTATTATTTTCCCGTTTTGTGATATAAATTTATTAGTATTCATTGCACATACACGCAGAGGTCTTTTATGAAGCTGAAATTCTGGGGCGTGCGCGGCTCCATTCCATCCCCGCTGTTGTCGTCGTTTATCAATGAAAAATTGATAGTTGCCCTTACAGAAGCCGGACGTGCCGGGATTGATTTGCACAGCCCCACCGCCGTCGAAGCCTTTATTGCCGGATTGTCTCCGGCGGTGAACGGCACCATCGGCGGGAATACAACCTGCTTGACCATTGAGACGGATGACCGGCTCATTATTTTCGATGCCGGTTCCGGGATGCGGGAATTGGGGCGGCATCTGATGATGCGGGAATTCGGGCAGGGCAGGGGACACGCTGCTATTTTTTTCACCCACACCCATTGGGACCATATTCAGGGGTTCCCCTTTTTCGTGCCGGCGTTCATTGAAGGCAACACCTTCGATGTGTACCATGTGCATCCACATGTGCCGCAAGTGTTGACCGAGCAAATGGACAGCCGGGTATTTCCCGCGCAATTTTCGGCGTTGGGGGCGACCTTCCGTTTCCATCAATTGCCGGTGGGGGGAACCGTGACGCTGGGCGATTTGGAGGTTGCCAATATTGAGTTGGAACATCCCGGTAAATCATACGCCTACCGCGTGAAACGCGATGACGACATCATTGTGCTGGCGACCGACGGCGAATATAAACGGCTCGACCATCCGGCGCTGAAGCGGTATATTGATTTTTACCGCGACGCGGATGTGCTGATTTTCGACGCGCAATTCTCGGTGCGGGAAGCCATCATCAAACAAGATTGGGGACACAGTTCCGCGCTCATCGGGGCGGATATTGCGCGGGCGGCAAAGGTGAAGCGGCTGGTGCTGTTCCACCATGACCCTGCGTCATCCGATGAAGAGATTGTAGCGATAATGAATCAAACGCGGGAGTATCTCACTCATCACCACCGGCGTTCGCTGGTGATGGTGGATGTGGCGCGCGAAGGGTGGGAAATCAATTTAAACCGCAACGGCAATTTTGACGTTCAACAGGTGAATGTGGATGGTATGGTGTGCCTGAATTTGCTGGGGCAATTCGATGCCCGCGCCACGGAAGCGTTCACCCGCGCGATTCTGGCGGTGGGGCAATCGCATCACAATCAGACCATTGTGCTGAATATGGAAAATCTGGCGGAGATTTCGGTGGCGGGGGTGCGCGCCCTGCTGGAAGCGCGCAGCAATGTGTATGGCATCGCCATTGTGAATGTGCCGTCCAATATTTACCGGGTGATGGAACTTTCCGGCACGCTCGACTTTTTTGCGATATACCCCACCCTCAACGACGTGCCGTGGAAAGGGGCAACTCCGGAGGGGTGAAAAAACTGTTGACAGCCGTATGAATCGCAGGGACGGAGCATGCCGCTCCGTCCCTGTTTTTTGGGGTAGTGGTTCAAATTGACTGACGGGATATGTAAGTGTCATTGCGAGGCGTGCAACGCCGAAGCAATCGCTGTCATTAAAGCGTGGAGATTGCTTCGCTGCGCTCGCAATGACAACCGGCTATTTTTGCATCAGTCAAAAAATACCACCACCTTTTTTGGATTTTACACGCGACTCAATTACACCAAATCCACGTATTCCGAATGCACCCGTTTTTCGGGGGCGGAAATTTCCAGCGCGGCGAAAAATTCGCCCAGCAGCGCGGCTTTTTCCTCCGCATCTTTTGCCGACCACGTGCGGCTTTTCACTTCCACGTACACGTTGCCGGTGCTGTTGAGGGTATCAATATTGACCACCAGACTTGTATTTTTGAAGGTGATGTGGAATCGGCGGCGATGTTTTGCCACCTGAATTTCTTTCGCCGGTTGGAAATATTCCCGATAGAAACGGCGGCTTTTGTCGGCGGGCAGGGAGTACCGCGAGCGGGTGAGGATGATGGATTTGTCGAACACGCGCTCGGCGGCGGGTCCAATCAGCCCGATGCGGTACAACACCTCTTTTACGCTGCCATCATCGTTCAGCACTTCATCTTCGCGGTGGCGAATGCGCCCCATCCCTTCCCGGTCGAAGACAAAATATGAATCATATTGATTGCGCACGGACGAGCGCACGATGCGGATATCGGGATGATTTTCCATCGCCGTAATCATTTCATCCGCTGATGACACCTGAGTTTTGGCTTGAATTTCGAAGGTTTCGACGGGGGTCACACCGCTGCCCACCGCCAGCAATTTCGACATCAAATCGCCCTCGCGCGAGGAGAGGAAAATGTCAATCTCTTTCGCCATAGCGACGGCTTTGGCGTGCAGTTCATCTTCATTCAGCGTGAGCAGAGCGCGGTCTTCCATCAACAATTGTCCGTTGACCATCACATGCCGCACGTCGGTGGATTTGGCGGCATAGACCAGTTGCGAATAGACAGTTTCCGCCATATATGCGAAGCGCGGCGTTTGGTGCAGACCGCGCATATCAATCACAATGATGTCGGCGCGTTTGCCCGGCTCCAGCGACCCCGTCAGATGGTCGAGGTGGATGGCGCGCGCCCCTTCGATGGTTGCCAGCGCCCATGCATCTTGTGCGGGCAGATTGGTGGGGTCGCCGAAAACGCCTTTTTGCAGGAATGCTGCCAGCCGCGTCTCTTCAATCATGTCCAAATCGTTGTTGGAGGCGGTGCCATCGGTGCCGATGCCGACGTGCAATCCCAGCGATAGCATCTTTTGCACGGGCGCGACGCCGCTGGAAATTTTGAGGTTGCTGCTGGGGCAGTGTGCCACGCCCGCACCGGCTTCTTTCAGGGTGTGCATTTCGGATTCTTCCAGATGCACGCCGTGCGCGGCGATGACTTTTGCGTCGAACAAGCCGTATTGTTCCAGCCACGGCACAACCGTCATGCCGTATTCCGCTTTGCTCCCCTCCTGTTCAAACGTGGTTTCCGCCACGTGAATGTGGAGGGGAACATCGTATTCCAGCGCCAATTCGATGCTCGCTTTGAGCATTTCCGGCGTGGCGGTGTACGGGGCGTGGGGGGCAACGGCGGGGACAATCAGCGGGTGACCTTTCCATTTTTCGATGAAGCTGCGGCAATAGCTGAGACTGTCGTCGTAACTGCCCGCGTCCGGGGCGGGAAATTTCAGGATAGTTTCACCGCAGATGGCGCGCAAGCCCGCTTTGGCGGCGGCTTCGGCGATTTGGTCTTCAAAATAGTACATATCACAAAAGCTGGTAATCCCCCCGCGAATCATCTCGGCGGCGGCGAGTTGCGTGCCGGTGTAACAAAATTCCGGGGTGACGAATTCCCGTTCCACCGGCATGATGAAGCCGTACAGCCACACATCAAGCCGCAGGTCGTCGGATAGCCCGCGCAGAAGGGTCATCGGCACGTGGGTGTGCGCGTTCACCAACCCCGGCGAGATGACGCCGCCGGCGCAATCAATGGTGCGGGCGGGGGAAAATTGCGCGGCGAGCGCATCGGCGGGTCCTACTGCCACAATGCTGTCGTTGCGAACGGCGATAGCGCCGTCGGCAATCACGTCGCGGGTTTTGTTCATGGTTACGATGGTGGCATTGGTAAAAAGCACATCAATGGGTTGTGTCATCGGAAACTCCTCAAAAAGTATTTGAAAAAAAGCCGGCAATTTGCCGGCTTTTTTGTGTCTTCGTGCGTTGAATGGTGTGACGCACACGGTATCGGCGTAAATTTTTATGGTGCAGTCGGGTTACGGAAGAAACGGATTACCACTCGTCGTCAAGGGTATCGAACGGGTCGTCCAAAATATCGTCGTCTTCCAGCACGGGGGTGACATCTAATTCGTCAACCAAATCTTCGTCATCCCAGTCGTCATCATCAATAACGTCATCCAGAAGTTCATACGTCAGGCAACCCTCTTCCGGGTCGTAAATGATTTTGCTGGATGCGCAGTGTCCATCTTCCCAAAAAATGCAGTCAATTGCACGACACGTTATTTTTACCATCTAAATTCTCCTGCACGGTGACTGAGCCCGTGATAGTAATTTTCCCAAATATACACGGTTTTTCGCATCAACGCAACTAGGAAAAAAGTTCCTGTTGACGGCGGTTATTGTCCCAACATTGCATCGAAGCGCGCCCGCAAATCGCTTTCCGGCATGGCGCCCAAAAATTCTTCGCCATTGAAATAGAGGGTGGGGGTGGAATCGATGCCGCGGCGGTCGCCTTCTTGGCTGTCTTTCTGAATTTCGGCGGTTTTTTGGTTGCTGTCCAGACATTTGTTGAAGGCGTTTGTATCCAGCCCGACTTGCGCGGCGATGCTTTTGATGCCCGATGCGGTGTAGATGGTATCACCGCGCGATTGGTTGGCGAAGACGGCATCATGGTAAACCCAAAATGCATCCGAGCCTTGTGCCAGCGCGCATTCGCCGCCCCGTGCCGCCGTCAGCGTGCGCGGGCTTAGCACAAAGTTGCGGAAAATCACCTTCACTTTGCCGGTTTTGATGTAATCATCGCTGATGCTGCTGAGCGTCGCGGCGAAATTCGCGCAGTGCGGGCAACCGAAGTCGGAAAAGTCTTCCAGCACCACTTTCGCATTTGCGCCCCCTTTGAACGGCTGCCCGTCCTCGGTGATGCCGGTGGGATAATCCACCGTCACATTGGCAACGACCGGCTGGGTAGCATTCTGGTTGAAAATCACCAATCCACCGATGATAATCAACACTGCCGCTCCGGCTAAAATCAATGGCAAACGGTTACTTTTCGGTTGGCTTGTTCGACGTCTTTTTCTGCGTGGCATAATAAAATCTGCTCCTTACGGTGAGGTTGGAATTTCCGGACCGTGCCAGTCCAAAAGCCAGGCATCAACTTTGGAACCGGCAGGTAAAAATTTTGTGCCGCTGGGGACAACCAGTAAAACATTTGCCCACACCAGTGATGATAAAATACCCGACCCCTGCACGGTCACGCCGCTGCCGCGGGTGGTCACACGGTAATCTGTTCCGGTGCAATAAAGGTAGGCGCGCATATAATGTTGTCTGCCGCTGTTGGTCACATCTTCGGTTAAGGTTGCTTTGAGGACGGGTTTTTCCACCGAGGCATACCCCGCCAGTTTCAGAATTGCCGCGCGGGCGAAGACCTCAAACGCCACCACCGATGCCACCGGGTTGCCCGGCAGCCCGATGAGCGGCACACCGTCAATATTGCCGAATGCGAGCGGCTTGCCGGGTTTGATGTCTACCTGCCAGAAATGCATCGCGCCCCGGCTTTTCAACACATTTTTCACCACGTCATAATCGCCGGCAGAAACCCCCGCCGAGGTTATCAACAAATCAAGTCCTTGCGCCAGCCCCGCTTCCAGTTTTGAGACCAAATCGGCGTTGGTGTCGCGGGCGATGCCCAGCGGAATCGGGGTTGCGCCGTAGGCGGCAATTTGCGCGGCTTGCGTGTAACCATTGGAATTGCGAATTTTTCCGGGGGAAAGCGATTCGTCGAGGTCAATCAGTTCGTCGCCGGTGGCTAAAATGCCCACGCGCGGACGCCGGGTGACGGCAACCTCAGCCCTGCCGATTGCCGCCAGCACGCCGATGTCCTGCGGTCGCAGGGGGTAGCCTTTGCGCAGCACCACCTTTCCCGCCGAAATATCTTCCCCGGTGTGACGCACGTTTGCGCCCTGCGGTGCGGCTTCAAAAAAAGCCACGTGGTCGTCGGGTAAATTCGGATGGGTGATGAATTCGCTGGTGTCTTCAAAACGGATGACGGTGTCTGCCCCGTCGGGAACCGGCGCGCCGGTCATGATGCGGACGGCAGTGCCGGGGGTCAGTGATGGAACGGCGGCGGCTCCGGCGGCGATGCTCCCCGTGACGGGCAGAATCACCGGCGCAGTGCGATTGGCGGCGGCGATGTCTGCGGCGCGCACCGCGTATCCATCCATCGCAGAATTGGGGAAGGGGGGGATATTTTCAGGTGACACCACATCTTCCGCCAGCACGCGATTCCATCCCTGAGAAATGTGTACAGTTTCTGATGGGAGCGGTGTGATTTCAGCCAAAATTTGTTTGAGTGCCGTGGGTACGGGCAGTAAAGCCATAGTATTCTCCGATGCGGCGGGACAGTATCGAACTGTAGTGCAATAGTATAGCATACCCCCCCCATTCGTCAACCATCACCTGAAATTTTTGCGCCCGAAAATGGCGCGGCATCGGCGAGGTGTAAAAGCGGTTTTTAACCGTTCTTCCCGGCTTGAAGGGATTGCGGGTTGTGTGTTACAATAAGGGTACGCTGTTCGATTGTCCCCCTATGCCCCCCATCAATGATTGGTTCGGCGCTATTTTTGACATCAAAAAATCAAAAAACGAAATATGGATTATGGAACGGTCGCACCACTATATATAGGGCTTAAATGTCCATGAGTGAAAACACAGATGGCGATAATGAACAAATTGAGGTCAATAATATATGCAACTATCGGGACGAGTTTCCAGCGTCGGCAATTTGCCATTCTGCTGGGGTTCGCCGTGGTGCCGGTACTCTTTGCGGCGTTGGTGGCAATTCCTTTGGCGCAGCGGGTGATACAACAGCGCACACACACGCAATTGACGGCTGCCGCCACTCTGCTGGAAGTTGAGGCGCGCGCTTGGCTGGATGAAAGCGCGTATGTTTCCATTGAGGTGGCGCAGGATGAAGCCGTTCGCCGAATGTTGCAAATATATCGGGACAACGCTGTGCCGGAGCAGACGGAAAATTTGCGGAAAGCCCTGCAATCTGTGCTGCATGCTTCACCGAAGGTTGATGGCGTGGCAATTGTTGTGCCGGGCGGGGGGCGTGTGGTCTACCCCAAAAGAGCCGAGTCCATGATTCCCCCGCTGGATGCGTTGGGCATTTCTGACTTCAGCGCGGTGGAAGAACCCATTTTGACCACCTACCATGCGCCCAACGGAACATCGCTGTTTTTTGCCGTTGAACCCATCCGGGACGAAACGGAAACGGTGCAGGCAGTTGCGGTGAGCGCGCTGGATTTACATCGGGTTGCCATTGATTTGCAATATGTGGCGCAAGTGCTGGACACCGGACAGATTTATCTGGTGGACGCGCAGGGCTATCTGCTCACCACGTTGTCGAATATTTCGGCTGAAAATTATGCCGCCGTTGCCGGCGCGGAAGGCACGCGCCGCGCTCGCATTCGAGAATCGGGGATGACCGAATACACGGATGAAAACGGTGTGCCCATCATCCAAATGTATCGCTGGCTGCCGGACGTGCAATTGGGTATTGTGCTGGAAGTGGATAAAGATGTTGTGTTCCACACGGTACGCGGGATGTTGGTCTGGTCGTTGGCGCTGGTAGCGGTGATGCTGGTTCTGGCGGTGATAATGGCGCGGATTATGAATCGCTGGCTCAGCGCCCCTTTGGTCGCCCTCACCGAGGCGGCGGGCGCGTTTGAGCGGGGAAATTTTGCCTTCCGCCTGTCATCCATCACCAATGATGAATTCGGGCAGGTGGCAACCGCCTTCAACCATATGGCAGACAGCATCGAATCATCCTACACCGGCTTGGCGCAGCAGGTGGCAGAAAAAACCGCCGAACTCCGCGAAACCAACGCGCGCCTGCGGGCTGAAATTGAGGAACGCATCCGCATCGAGAGCCAATTGCGCTTGAGCGAGGAAAAATTCCGGGTGGCATTTTGCACCAGTCTGGATTCGGTGACAATCTCCCGAATGTCTGACGGCATTTATGTGGATGTCAACGAAGGCTTTGAGCGCATCACCGGCTATACTGCCGAAGAAGCCGTGGGGAAATCGTCTCTGGCAATCAATATTTGGCACAAGCCCGAAGACCGATATGAAATGGTGCGCACGCTGAAAAAGCATGGCAAAATTCAGAATTATGAAACCACCTTCCGCAAAAAAGACGGCACGGTAATTGACGGATTATTGTCCGGCACCATTATTTCCATTGATGATATGCCGTACATTGTGATACAGGCGCGCGACATCACGCACCGCAAAAAAACCGAGCAGGCGTTGCGGGAAAGTGAAATTCGCTATCGCAATATTTTTGAAAATTCCCCCATTTCGCTGTGGGAAGAGGATTATTCGCCGGTCAAAGACTTTTTACAGCAATTGGATGCCCGCGTTTCCGATGTTGCCGACCATTTGCGCCACAATCCGGCGGTGGTTGAAAGGTGTGTCAGACTTGTGCGCATCATTGATGTGAATCAGGCTACCCTTTCGATGTTCGGAGCGGCGACCAAAGAGCAAATGCTGGCTGGACTGCATCAGGTTTTCAAACCGGAAACGCTCGCCCCCTTTGCCGAACAGGTCATTGCCCTGTGGGAAAATAAACCGGTCTACACCAGTGAACAGGAAGAGCAGACCCTTGACGGGCAAACCATTTATGTGCAGGTGAGCGTCTCGATTGCGCCGGGTTTTCAGGATACGTGGGGAAAAGTCTTCGTCTCGGTGTTGGATATGACCACCCAGACGCACGCTCAACATGCCATCCAACGCCGAAATCAGGAGCTTTCGCTGCTGAACCGGGTCATTGCCGCTTCCGCCATTTCAATGGAAGAAACATTCATGTTCGATACCGCGTGCCGCGAACTGGCGCAACTTTTTGATGTGCCCCGCGCGGTGGTTTTCATGTTCGATGAAGCCCACTCGGTGATTCGCGTCATCACGGAATACCGGGCATCCGGTATTTCGCCCATGTCGGATATTGAATTTCCCGCCACCGGCAATATGATGGTTCGCTATCTGGTGACCAACCAGGCGCCCCTGCTGGTGGAAAACGTGGAAAACGACAGCCGGTTGGCGGAATTTAAACAGCAACTGCGAGCGTGGGACATCGTTTCGTTTGTGCTGTGTCCCTTTATTGTCGATAATCGGGTTGTGGGCGCTATCGGCATCGCCGCCGACGAACCGCGCCATTTTGCGGCGCAGGACATCAATTTGATATGGAGCGTGTCCGACCAAGTTTCGGGGGTGTTGGCGCGCATCAGGCTCACCCAAACCCACCGCCGGCTGGTCGCCGCGATGGAACAGCTCGCCGAAAGTATCATCATTTTGGAACGCGACGGTTGCATTGTGGACGTGAACCCCGCCTTTGAGAAAATCACCGGCTATACCCGCGATGAAATCATCGGCAGCCATATTGACACCCTTTCCCTGTCCCCCGGCTCTGATGCCCGTCTCCGCGAGCGGTGGGACGTGGTTGCCGAAGGGCAGGTCTGGCAGGGGCGCACCATCACCAAAACAAAATCCGGGCAAATCATCACCGAAGAGGAAATCATCAGCCCGTTGCGCGACCCGCAAGCAACGCTGGTAGGGTTTGTTGCCGTGCGGCGCGATGTCACCCGCGAGCTGCAATTGGAAGAGCAATATTATCAGGCGCAGAAAATGGAAGCGATTGGGCGGCTCACCGGGGGGGTGGCGCACGATTTCAACAACCTGCTCACCGCCATCAACGGTTTCGCGGAGCTGATGCAACGGCGGCTCAACCCCGACGATTGGGAATATCGCATGGTCTCCAACATCCTCAAATCCGGGCAGCGCGCCACCAATTTGGTGCGGCAACTGCTGGTTTTCAGCCGCAAACAGACCGCCAATCCACAGGTGTTGAATTTGAATTTTGTGGTGAACGACATTCAAAAAATGTTGCAGCGCGTCATCGGCGAACATATTGAAATAAATACCGATTTCGGGGAGGCGCTGTGGAACATCAAAGCCGACCCCACCCAACTGGAGCAAATCATCGTTAACTTGGCGGTGAATGCCCGCGATGCTATGCCCGACGGCGGCACGCTCTCCATCACCACCGCAAACGTGGAGATGGCGCCGGAATATATCCGCCCGGATTTGACCATGCCCGGCGGGAAATATGTTCGGCTTTCCGTGGCGGATACCGGCGTGGGCATCCCCGATGATGTGCGCGACCATGTTTTTGAACCCTTTTTCTCCACCAAAGAAACCGGCAAGGGGACGGGGCTGGGGTTGACCACCGTGTACGGCATCATCCAGCAGCATGGCGGTTTCATCACTTTTGACAGCGCGCCGGGGCAGGGCACAACCTTCCATGTTTATCTCCCCGCCACCGTTGAAACGAATAAAATGACGACAATTGCGGACGATGATACGGTTGAAAATCTCTCCGGTTCGGAAACAATTTTGGTGGTGGAAGATGAAGAATCGGTGCGGGCGATGGTGGTGGATGTGCTGCGGCAATTCGGCTACCGGGTCTTTTCCGCCACCAACGGGATGGAAGGGCTGGAAGTGGCGGCGGCGCACGCCGATGAACTCGATGCGGTGCTGACCGACATGGTGATGCCCAAACTCAACGGGAAGCTGATGGCGGACAAATTGCTCGCCGACAACCCGTCGCTGTGCGTGCTTTTCATGTCCGGCTACATGGCAGACATCATCACCGACAACACGGCGTTGCAGATGAACGGACGTTTCATCGAAAAACCCTTCACCCCGACCACCCTGCTCACGTTTGTGCGCCGGGCGTTGGACCAAAAATCGTCATGACCGCAACTATGCTTTTCGGCGCGGCGGGAACCGGCAAAACCACCCGCGCTATCAACCACCTGAAACAACTTTTGGCGGATGGCGTTTCGCCGTACAACATTCTGGTGCTCCTCCCCCAGCGCACCCTCGCCGCGCCGTTCACTGCCGCGCTGGCAGATACCACCCTCCGCGTGCCGGGGCAGGTGGATATTTTCACGCTCGACGGGCTGGCGCTGCGCACCATCAAGCTGGTGTGGCCCCAAATTGCCGCCCCGGCGGGCTTCGGGCGTCCCACCCGCCAGCCGACCTTCCTCACCATTGAGACGGCGCAATATTACATGGCGCAGGTGATTGAACCCCTGCTGGAAGACGGTTATTTTGACCCCAACGTGGTTTCGGTCACCATCACCCTGCCGCGTTTGATGAGCCAACTGCTCGACAATCTGGAAAAAGCCGCGCTCATCGGCTTGCCCATCGAGCAGGTCGGCGGGCGGCTCAAAACCGCGCTCGGCGGCGAAATCAGCAGTCGGGTGGCGTTTGACCACGTGCAGGTCTGCATTTCCGCCTTCCGCGAATTCTGCCTGCGCCACAACCTGCTCGATTTCTCCCTGCGCATGGACACCTTTCGCCACCACATCTGGGCGAATCCCGCCCTGCGCCCTTTGCTCACCCACCGCTACCGGCACATCATCGTGGACAATGTGGAAGAGCACAATCCGCTCACCCATCAGGTGCTGGGCGACTGGCTTTCGGTGGCGGATTCTGCATTTTTGGTGTTCGATGACGATGCCGGCTATCGTATCTTTCTGGGGGCGAATTGGCGTACCGGGCAGGCGCTCCAAACGGGGTGCGAAAAGGTGGAACGGCTCACCGAATCTTTCATCGCCCCCGCCGACGTGCTGGCGTTCGGCGAACGGCTCGCCGCCGCGCTCGACCCGCGCACCCCGCCGCCGGACATCCCCGCCGACCCCCTCACCGCGTTCACGTTTGAGCAGACCCGCTTTTATCCGCAATCGCTCCAACTGGTGGTGGAAAAAATCGAAGCGCTCATCAACGATGACGGCGTTTCGCCCGATGAAATCGTCGTCCTTGCCCCCTTCGTCAGCGATGCGCTGCGATTCTCGTTCCTGTACCAAATGGAACAGCGCGGGCTGCCCGCCCGCTCGCACCGCCCGTCGCGCGCGTTGAATGAGGAACCCGCCGCGCTGACCATGCTCACTCTGGCGCGGCTCATCCACCCCGAATGGCGCTTGCTGCCCGACCCCTTCGACGTGATGCAGGCGCTTCATCAAGCCATTGCCGGGCTGGATTTAGTGCGGGCGCGGTTGCTGGTGGACGTGCTGTATCGCCCGCACAATATCGAAATGCCCCTCGCCCCGTTTGAAAATATCGCCGGAGATGTCCGCGAGCGCATCACCTATCAACTGGGGGAACAGTTTGACCGTCTGCGGGCGTGGCTGCTCGCCGAGCGTGACCTGCCGGATACCCCGCTCGACCACACTTTCAGCCGTCTGTTCGGCGAAGTGCTGTCGCAGCCCGGTTTCGGTTTTTACCGTTCGCTGGAAGCGGGGGAAGTGGTGGCGAATCTGATTGAATCCATCCGCAAGTTTCGGCGGGTGACGGGGGCAATCCCCGTGCCAACCCAAAATGACGCGGGGGAAACGGTGGAAATCCTACCCGACGCGGATTTTCTGAATCGCGCTTATGTCCGATTAATCGAGCAGGGGGTGGTTTCCGCGCTGTACACCCGCAGTTGGGACGCGCCCCCCGCCGAAGCGGTGTTGATTGCGCCCGCCTACACTTTTTTGATGAGCAATCGTCCGGTGGCGTACCAATTCTGGCTCGACGCGGGGAGCAATGGCTGGTGGGAACGGATTGCCCAGCCGCTCACCCACCCGTTTGTCCTGTCGGCGGATTGGGCGGGGGAACGGCAATGGACGGATGATGATGAAGTCTCGGCGCAGAATGACCGTTTGCGGCGGCTGGTGCTCGGTTTGACGCGGCGCTGCAAAAAACACATCACTATCGTCAATGCGGAAATCAACGAGCGCGGCTACGAACAGCGCGGTCGGTTGCTGTTGGCGCTGCACCGCATGCTCCGCCGGTTGAGCGGGGAAAGTGAGAAAGTGAGCGAGTGAGCGGGTGAGAAAGTGAGATTGACGACACGCAACCTGAAACACCAAACCTGAAACCTTGAACGCGAAACCTTTTTCTCCCATCACAATTATTGGCGAAGATGTCCCGTGCGGCACATACCTGCTGCGGAT